>DATGCB010000122.1:0-21639 GCA_035312365.1 Eudoraea sp.
ATTTTTGAGATCAACAGTGAGCCTGTGTTCAATGACATGGCGCTGGAGGTGTTTCAATTGCAATATCGGAAAAATCGTATCTACCGCGAATTCTGTGATCATTTGGGAATAAAGGATTCTGAAGTTAACAGCATTGAATCGATTCCCTTTTTACCGATAGAATTTTTTAAGGGTAAAACGATTTTGACCAAACGTGTTAAACCGGAAATCATTTTTACCAGCAGCGGGACCACCGGAAGTGTTCCCAGCAAACACTGCGTTGCGGATCTTTCGCTTTACAGGGACAGTTTTTCAAAGACATTTGAACTTTTTTACGGCCCGGTTGGCAATTATTGTATCCTTGCTTTATTACCCTCGTATCTCGAAAGACAGGGTTCCTCCCTCATTTATATGGCTGAGACCCTTATTAAAAGCAGCGGACACCACGAAAGCGGTTTTTATCTTCACGACCTTGAAAACTTGATGAGGAAACTTTTGGCGCTGGAGCTGCAAGGAACCAAAATATTGCTGCTGGGCGTTTCCTTTGCGCTGCTCGAAATGGCAGAAAAATACCCGCTGACTTTGGAAAATACGATCGTGATGGAAACCGGTGGGATGAAGGGGAAGCGCAAGGAACTCATCCGGGAGCAGCTGCACGAAGAACTAAAAAAGGGTTTTGGCGTTCCCGAGATCCACTCGGAATACGGGATGACCGAGTTATTGTCTCAGGCCTATGCGCAAAGAAATGGACTTTTTAAGACCCCTCCGTGGATGAAAGTTCTTACCCGGGAGACCGAAGACCCCTTGGTGCTTCACAGGGGAGGGGAAACAGGCGGTCTGTGCATTATTGACCTTGCCAATGTCCACTCCTGCTCTTTTATTGCCACCCAGGACCTGGGTAGGATCCATAAAGACGGTAGTTTTGAGGTGATCGGCCGTTTCGATCATTCTGATATCCGTGGATGCAATTTAATGGTGCTCTAAGCCCCGGTCCTAAAATAGTCCGGAAATATTACCTTCCGCATCAATATCTATGTTTTCCGAGGCCGGATGTGCCGGCAGCCCGGGCATTCTCATAATATCGCCTGTAATTGGCACCAAAAATCCAGCTCCCGAAGCAATTTCAATTTCCCTTACGGTAATTATAAAATCTTTTGGCCTCCCAAGCAATGCAGGGTTGTCCGACAATGATTTCTGAGTTTTTGCGATACACACAGGCAGGCCTTCAAGACCCAATTCGGAAATTTTCTTTAGATCTGATTTTGCCCTGGCGGTGTAATCCACATATTCCGCCCCGTAGATCTTTGTTGCAATGATCTCAATTTTTTCCTTAACCCCCATATCCCAGCGATACAGGGGAGTGAATAAAGAAGTGTTGCCTTCTGCAACCGCCATAACCTCCCTTGCCAGATCCAGGGCTCCCTTTCCTCCTTTTGCCCATACATCGGCCAGCGCAACCTGAACACCCATTCTTTCGCCAACCTTCCTGACAAATTCAATCTCTTCATCCGTATCGGTAACAAAGCGGTTGATGGCAATCACAGGGGGGACATTGAAAAGCCGGATATTCTCAATGTGTTTTTCAAGGTTGGGTATGCCCTTCTCCAGGGCTTGCAAATTAGGTTCCGTCAGGGCATTCAGGGAGGCCCCGCCATGATATTTAAGCGCCCTGATGGTAGCGGTAAGGACTACCGCTTTTGGGGACAAGCCCGCGCTTTGGCATTTAATGTCAAAGAATTTTTCGGCACCGAGATCGAAACCAAAGCCGGCTTCCGTGACCGTATACTCCGAAAAGGACAGCCCCAATCTGGTCGCTATAACCGAATTGGTCCCCTGGGCAATATTAGCAAAAGGCCCCCCATGGATGATCGCCGGATTGCCTTCTATGGTCTGTACCAAATTTGGTTTTATCGCATCCTTAAGCAAAACTGCCATAGCGCCCTCAGCCTTGAGATCACGGGCATAAATTGGTTTTTTGTCCAGGGTATATCCGATAAAAATATTCCCCAGCCGCCCTTTTAAATCCTGCAGATCGTCCGCCAGGCAAAGGATGGCCATAATTTCCGAGGCTGCGGTAATATCAAATGCCGTTTCCCTGGGGACCCCGGAAGTTGTTCCACCGAGTCCCACAATGATCCTCCTCAATGCCCTGTCATTCATATCCATTACCCGTTTCCATGAGATGGTCCGTGCATCAAGGCCAAGCGAATTGGTTTTACTTTGGATATTGTTATCTATCAGGGCCGACAATAAATTATGGGCCTTTTCAATAGCCGCAAAATCCCCGGTAAAATGGAGGTTGATATCTTCCATGGGAAGCACCTGGGCATAACCGCCGCCGGTAGCACCTCCCTTTATTCCAAAAACCGGTCCCAGTGAAGGTTCCCTTAGTACAACGGTCGTCTTTTTGCCCAGTTGGTTCAGTCCTTCGGCCAACCCAATGGAAATCGTGGTTTTTCCTTCCCCGGCCGGTGTCGGGGAGATGGCAGAGACCAAAACCAGATGGCCATTCCCATCCTGTGCCCTGTTGATTCCGGTCAACGGTACTTTTGCCTTATACCTCCCATACATCTCAATTTCATCCGCCTTCAGTCCAAGAATGACGGCAATTTGGTCAATGGGTTTAAGGGTAACTTTCCTTGCAATTTCGAGGTCACTCATATGATCCGTTTAAATATGTTGAATCATGTTCCCCCACAGGGCAACAGGCCAAGCGCTTTCCCAGGATAACCGAAGGCATCTGGTTCTGCTCCCGGGGCAGTTCAAACAGTTAACGATTTATTTTCAGGCCGCAGGATACCGAAAGTATTGCAATACCACAGGTTTGTCAGACTTTAAATAATTTCCTCAACTCCGGTAGAATACCAGCTGCGCGTGGATGTGCACTGGACGGTAATAATTCTGATGGTGTGTATTCTCCCCCATATACCTTCATTTTGGCATTTGGGTTTGCTCCGTGTTCCATCAGAAAAGCTACCGTTACCGGCAGATTTTCCGGCACTTTCTGACGCCAGAGTTCCACCCCGTTACTTACTGCATAGTGCAATAACGTTGCTTCATGACCGTAGCGCGACTTTTGTTTTACAAGGTCTCTCTTCTTGGCCAGCAATTTTTTGACCTGGGCGAGCTCCCCATCCAGCATCGCATTTACCGCAGTCTCGAACATGGTGTTATAGGGGGAGGTCATGTGTTCTACCTCTGTCCAACGTCTAAAGCCGTATTCATTGGCAATGGCCTGCCTGCAATCATCTCTGGCCAATCCAAGTTTTACAAGCGCTGCCGTACTTTTGCCCAAATGTCTCCAATGGTAATTTTTGATCTCTGTGAAGACCCCTTCAATTTTTGCCTGCACCCCTTCCCACATCCTGGCTGACAGGGCTTCCAGGTGGTCGCTTACCCGTTGATAGTGATCGATTTTAGTAAGAAGATCTCCGTAAAAATCTTCCAGTTCCTGAACCTCCGTGGGTTTGTAGATTTCCATTCCTAGTTTTTCTCGATTGAGCTATAAATGCCGTTTGCCCAATGCTAACCGGCCACCAATACAAAGTAGTTTTTTTTACCTCGCTGCAATAGCACAAATTTATCATTAATCAAATCAGCCGGGGACAACTCGTAGTCTTCCCGGACTTTTTCCTTGTTAACCGAGATGGCATTTTGTTTTAATTCTCTCCTTGCCTCTCCATTTGAACTTAAAAAACCGGTTTTGGCCGAAAGTGCTGCGATCATATCCAGGCCCGATTCAATCTCCTTCCTTGTAATTTCGGCGATGGGTACCCCTTCAAATATCTCCAGAAAAGTTACTTCGTCCAATTTCTTTAAATCTTCCGAGGTTGACTTTCCAAATAGTATGGAACTGGCCGTGATAGCATTATCCAGGGCTTCCCTGGAATGAACCATGAGCGTAATTTCTTCAGCTAATCGCTTTTGCAACTTACGTTGATGGGGGGCGTGCCGGTGTTCTCCAACCAAATCTTCAATTTCGTTTCTGGATAGAAAGGTAAATATTTTGATGTATTTCTCGGCATCTTCATCCGAGGTGTTGAGCCAGTATTGATAAAATTTATAAGGGGATGTCCTGTGGGCATCCAGCCATACATTACCCTCTTCTGTCTTGCCAAATTTTGTGCCGTCGGCCTTTGTGATCAGCGGACAGGTCAATGCGAACCCCTTTCCTCCCCCGATCCTTCGAATGAGTTCCGTGCCGGTCGTGATATTGCCCCATTGATCGCTACCGCCCATTTGCAGTGTACAATTGTATTGCCGGTAGAGGTGCAGAAAATCATACCCCTGCACCAACTGATAGGTAAATTCTGTAAAAGACATCCCCTCCTTGGCTTCTGCTGACAAGCGCTTTTTTACGGAATCCTTGGCCATCATATAATTTACGGTAATGTGTTTGCCTACATCCCGAATAAAATCCAGAAATGAAAAATCTTTCATCCAGTCATAATTATTGACCAGCACCGCGGCATTTTCTGCATCGCTGTCAAAATCCAAAAAACGGGATAACTGTTCCTTGAGGGCTTCCTGGTTCAGGCGCAGGGTGGTTTCATCAAGCAGGTTACGCTCTTCAGATTTACCGGAAGGATCGCCAATCATCCCGGTGGCTCCCCCCAAAAGGGCAAATGGTTTGTGGCCGGCCACCTGGAAATGCCGCAGCAACATCACCCCGACCAGATGACCAATGTGAAGGGAATCCGCTGTAGGGTCAATCCCAACATAGGCAGACTGCATGCCAGTTGCCAGGTGTTCCTCAGTTCCGGGCATTACATCATGGACCATTCCCCTCCAGTTTAATTCAGCTACAAAATTGGAAGCCATCCCTTCTTCTTTAATATTATTGCTGCAAATATAAAATAAATAGCATGTTGCCTTTCGGCAGAAAAGAAATATATCCCAAGTAATTGAGTAATTTAGAGCCATGATTTTAGTCACCGGCGGTACAGGACTTGTTGGAATTTACTTATTATTTTATTTGCTGAGCAAAGATCTGTCTGTACGTGCTATTCACAGGCGGGACAGTAATCTAAATGCCGTAAAAAAGGTATTTTCATATTACTACCATGACCCCGACGGACTTTTTGATAAAATAGATTGGGTGGAGGCTGACATCACGGATATCCCTGCCCTCGAAATTGCCTTTGAAAATATTACACAGGTATATCATTGTGCGGCCCTTATTTCATTCGACCCAAAAGATTTTAAACGCTTGCAGCGCGCAAACGAAAAAGGTACCGCCAATATAGCCAACCTTTGTATTGCCAAACAGGTAAAAAAACTTTGCTTTGTAAGTTCCATAGGCGCCATCGGTAAAAGTCCCGATCGCTCTTTGGCCACTGAGGAAAATGAATGGAATGATAACAGGGCCAATGTTTACGGACTCACCAAGCATTTGGCCGAAATGGAGATCTGGCGTGCTTCTCAGGAAGGGGTCCCGGTGGTTATCCTTAACCCGGGAGTAATTCTAGGTCCGGGGTTTTGGTATGGCGGCAGTGGATCTATTTTCCGAATCGTAGCAAAAGGCCCTGCCTTTTATCCCCCTGGCGGGACCGGATTTGTCACCGTTAATGACGTAGTGAAGATAATGGCAGAACTCATGGATTCTGATATTGCCAACGAACGTTTTATTGTCATTGACAAAAATCTCTCCTACAAGGAGATCCTCTCCAACATTGCCCGGGAATTCGGGAAGTCAACCCCCAAGCGAGCCCTCAAATTCTGGCAATTAAACCTCCTTTGGCGGTTAGATTGGCTTCGGAGTCTATTGACCGGAAAGAAGAGAAAGCTTACAAAAAAAGAAGTTGAATCCCTTAGGCGGCCGGAAGTTTACAGCAACAGGAAGATACTCGGTATGCTCAACTTCGAATTTGAATTGATGGCTGAAAGCGTCTATTTCACCTGCAACCGTTTTAAGGAATCGTATCCTGCTCAGTTTTCCTGACGGTATTGACCTTTTTATTTACCGTATCCTGTTCCAAATTTATCCGACTTTCTTCATTTTTTTTCTTTCTGGCATCCTCTATCTCCTTTTTCTCTTTTTCGAGACGGTTAGATACATTTTCATAAATAGCTGCATATTCTGCCGGTATTGAAGCGTAATACACGTCGCTTTTGACAAACTGAATACTGTCTATCGCATATTTATCATAAATATATTGCATGGGCTCTATCAAATGGTCTTCCAATATCTTGGGGTTCGTACTTTTTGCCGCATTGATCAGGGCAAGGTCGTATAATATATCGGTCATTTTTTCGCCGGGAATTAGATTTTCCGGGGGTTCAATGACCTTTTCACCGCAACATACCAGTAGTAGTACAAAAATTGATAAAAACCATCGTTTCATATCGGGCGATTAAAAGTGAGTCTTTTGCCGAATTTTTCCTCTGAAAAGGTACCGTTTTCATAGGCCAAATGACCATTGACAAAGGTATGCGTAATTTTTGAGCTGAACGTCTCCCCTTCAAAGGGAGACCAGCCACATTTGTAAAGGATATTGTGTTTACTAACCTGCCACGGGGCATTCAAATTTACAACAACGAGGTCCGCAAAATAACCTTCCCTGATAAAACCCCGGTTATATATTTGAAACAACCGGGCCGGGTTATGGCACATTTTCTCTACTATTTTATCAAGGGTGATTACGCCTTCCCGGTACTTCTCCAGCATTGCCGGAAGCGCATGTTGAACCAGTGGCCCCCCCGAGGGCGCCTTGGTATAAGGGTTTTGCTTCTCTTCCAGGGTATGTGGCGCATGATCTGTCGCCACCACATCTATGCGGTCATCCAGCAGTGCCTGCCAAAGCATATCCCGGTCTTCGGCCGTTTTAATGGCAGGATTCCATTTTATAAGGGTTCCCTTCTTTTCGTAATCCGCATCGGAAAACCGCAAATGGTGGATACAAACTTCAGCGGTTATTTTCTTTTTACCCAATGGAATGTCATTTCTAAACAGCCCGGTTTCCTTTCCCGTGGAGATATGGAATATGTGGAGTCTGGCCCCGGTCCTTTCTGCCAGCGCAACGGCCTTTGAAGAAGAGAGGTAACAGGCCTGCGCGCTGCGGATCAGGGGATGGTATTTTACTGGAATATCCGCTCCGAATTTATCCGTATATAGCGCCA
Organism: Eudoraea sp.; assembly: GCA_035312365.1. Classification (GTDB taxonomy): domain Bacteria; phylum Bacteroidota; class Bacteroidia; order Flavobacteriales; family Flavobacteriaceae; genus JAFMPW01. Next base: position 7,099 of record DATGCB010000122.1, read on the forward strand.
GGTTTTCCCGTATTGTGCCCTCATCTTCACAGTGCACGGAAATCACCAACTCTGTATTCAAAAAAATCCTTTCAAGGACTTCCTCATCATCTACCAGCATATTTCCCGTTGAAGAACCGAGAAAGAGCTTAACCCCTGAACACGAATTTTTATCTAATTTTTTGAGCTCCTCCAAATTATCATTGGTGCCCCCGAACAAAAAGGAATAATTGGCGTATGATGTGTTCCTGGCAATCGCAAATTTTTCTTCCAACCTTTCAATGGTGGTTGTCTGGGGCAGGGTGTTCGGCTGTTCCATAAAAGAAGTGATACCACCTGCTACGGCAGCCCTGCTTTCGGATCCAATATTGCCTTTATGAGTAAGTCCCGGCTCTCTGAAATGTACCTGGTCATCAATAACCCCCGGCAATACAAGGTTTCCGCCTACATCGATAACTTTGGCATTTTCTGCTGCTATCCCGGGACCTATTGTCTGGATAATATCGCCCTGTATAAGGATATCCCCTTCTCCGTGTACCCCTTCATTGACCCATACGGCATTCTTGATGAGTAATTTATTCATGTTTAGAATCCATTAATTTTAAAGAGGCTCCTGAATTTCATGCTGATGACCCCAAAAATGGCTTCCCAGACAATGGCAGAACTCATTTTAGATTTTCCCTTCTCCCTGTCTGTAAAAATTATAGAAACTTCTTCTATCTTAAACTTCTTGAGATATGCCCTGAATTTCATTTCTATCTGGAAGGCATACCCGATAAATTTTACGGCATCAAGGTCTATGGTTTCCAGTACTTTTCTCCGGTAACAGACAAATCCCGCCGTGGGATCGTGCACGCGCATCCCGGTAATGAACTTTACATAGAATGATGCCCCATACGAAAGCAGAATCCTGTATAACGGCCAGTTCACCACATTGACTCCTTTTTTATACCTGGATCCAACGACAACATCAGCTCCGTTGAGACATGCCCTTTGCAATCGTTGCAGATCGGACGGCCTATGGGAAAAATCGGCATCCATTTCAAAAATATAGTCGTATTTACGGGAAATGGCCCATTTAAATCCATGAATATATGCAGTGCCCAACCCTGATTTTTCGGTTCGCACCTGCAAAAACAGGCGATCCGGAAACTCATCCTGTAATACCGCGACCCGGGTTGCCGTACCGTCCGGAGAATTGTCGTCAACTACGAGAACATGAAATTCCTTTTGCAGCGAAAAAACGGCCCGGATGATTGCTTCAATATTTTCGATCTCGTTAAAGGTGGGAATAATGACCAAGCAATCTGTCATAGAGGTACTGTAATTTTGACAAAAATACTACTTTAAAAAGTCCGAAGGGAAATAGAGCACCAATTTTATCGTTTCCTTAAAAGACCTCCTAAAACCTATTATTTGTAATTTTGAAGTGAATCAATAGCAGGAATGAAACGCAAAGCCGGACTTTTCCTTTATCTTCTTGGGGCCATTTTTTTGATCAACCTGATTCAAGCACATTTCACTGAGCTTATTTTTGATGAAGCCTATTATTGGTACTATGCCCAGAATATGGCCTGGGGTTATTTTGATCATCCCCCCATGGTGGCCCTTCTCGTTAAGATCAGCAGCCTGTTTTTTGGCGGTGAGCTTGGGGTTCGTTTTATGAGTTCCGTTCTCATGGCAGGCACTGTTTTTACCCTCTGGCATTTGGTGTACCCTCCTAAAAAGGAGGACTATATCCCACATTTCTTTGTCCTGGTCTTCTCTATGACCTTGTTGAACGCTTACGGATTCCTTACCCTTCCGGACACCCCTTTGCTTTTTTTCACGGCCTTGTTCTTATGGGTCTATAAAAAGTTCCTGACAGCTCCGACGGCAATTTTAAGCATTGGACTGGGTATGGTTATGGCGGCGCTTATGTACAGTAAATATCACGCTGTGCTGGTCATTGTTTTTGTATTGATTTCCAATTCCAAACTGGTTTTTAATAAATATGCCTGGCTTGCGGTTATCGTATCCCTTCTTTGTTATAGTCCTCATATCCTGTGGTTGTTTGAAAATGATTTCATCTCTATAAAATACCACTTGTTTGAACGGCCAAACAGGGCCTATCATTTCGAAGATTACACCCTTGGATACCTGATTAACCTGGTAGCCCTTTTTGGATTGACGTTTCCCTGGATCTACCTGTCTGTTTTCAGGACGAAGGCTTCAGATATGTTTACCAGGGGCCTTTTGTATCTGACCTACGGCGTATTGCTTTTTTTCTTTATCTCCAGTTTTAACAGGCGGATCCAAACCCAGTGGCTGATTGTTATATGCATTCCCGTGGTCGTTCTTGTTTTTAACTATATGCTGGATCATTCCAATACGAGAAAATGGATATGGCGTTGTGGAATCGCGAATATTGTACTGTTTTGTTTCCTGCGGATAGGCCTGGTATATGAGCCTTTTTTTCCCATTGTATACGAAACGCACGGCAATAAGAAATGGGTCAATGAAATTGCCTCTCAGGTTGGCAGCACTCCTGTGGTCTTTGAGAATTCTTACCGCAATGCACCCATGTATTCATTTTACTCCGGATTTACCAGTTTTTCACTGAACAATATCCGATACAGGCAGAACCAATATTCCATAGATAGTTCGGAGTTCAGGGTACAGCATAAGAGGGTTTTATACACCTCAAAATATATTAAGGAAGGGGACGTTTCGTTTACCACGGCCAAAGGGGACACCTATTACGGAACCTACATAGATTCCTTTGAATCATTCAGGAAACTCCGATGTTATGTAGCCGACAAAAAAAATAGTTCCATGGAAGGCACCCATCGCCTGAACGTCTATAACCCATACAAAGTGGATATAGATCTGGCCAAGATCAAATTCTCGGTAGCCTATCTCAATGCCCATAAACAGGTTAAAGAATTAGTGCCCGTTACAGTAGAGGCCCTGCAACCTAACACCACCGTTCTCACCTCCCGGGACAGCACAGGTTTTACCTTTAAACTACCGGTGCATGGAACGGAGAGGCCCGCCTACTTTAAAATCTGTATCTCTGAAAATAATTTATATTGGGGCCTAAATGGTGAAAACGTAAAACTTCAATAATGGAACCGATCTATAAAAACTTGATTACTGCCGATTGGATTACCATCACCTTATTTTCAAGCGTGTTGTTTCTTGTAGTTGCGAAGAGCCTGTTTTATACCCGGTTTCTAAACTTTATCATACTTCCATTTAACAACAAGTATCTCTTTATGTATAACAAGAAGGATAAATTGTTAAACTGGTTCCATATTTTCTTTACCGTTTTTCAACTCCTCAACTTTTCACTTTTTCTGTACTACGCCCAATATATTATTCTCCGTACCGGGACCACGCCCTATCCCCATATGTATATAATCATCCTGGGCTTATGGATGCTGTTCCTGCTAACGAAAATTTTTCTTCAACTGGGCAATGGATTTGTCTTCAATAACAATAGGAATATTTCAGAATTCATCTTTAAAAAGTTATCCTACCTGAACTATAGCGGATTGATCATGTTTTTGGCGAATGTTATCCTTACCTACGTGATCAAAGACTCCCAAACTGTTTTATTCATAAGTATTTTCCTAATAATTCTAATAAATGCCGTGGGTTGGTTCACTATCCTAAAAAATCATCAAAAATACATTGCAACCCACTTTTTCTATTTTATTTTGTACCTTTGCGCACTCGAAATTGCACCCTTTGTAATCATTGCGAATTATCTAAAAGTCTGAGGTTTATGAAGATAAAGACGATTTTGGTTTCTCAACCAGAACCTAAAATGGAAAATTCACCCTATTTGCGTCTTATAGAAAAGGAAAAAGTAAAGGTAGACTTTAGACCTTTTATTCATGTGGAGGGTGTGGATGCAAAAAATGTCCGCAGACAAAAGATCCATCTCAACCAATACAGTGCCATCATTCTCACCAGCCGTAACTCGGTGGACCATTTTTTCAGGATTGCCGAGGAAATGCGCTTTAAGGTACCGGATACCATGAAATATTTCTGTCAGTCAGAAGCTGTGGCCTTTTATCTGCAGAAGTATGTAGTTTACAGAAAGCGTAAAATTTATGTAGGGAAGCGGAATTTTACCGAACTTCTTCCCCTCTTCAAAAAATACAAGGATGAAACCTTTCTGCTGCCGTCTTCGGATGCGTTAAAAGCAGCCATCCCCGAAACGCTTGACGATGCCGGAATTCAATGGACTCGGGGTATTTTCTATAAAACGGTCATCAGCGACCTTTCAGACCTCAGAAACGTGTACTACGATGTACTGGTGTTTTTTAGCCCTTCCGGAATAGAGTCGCTTTTGAAAAATTTCCCTGATTTTCAACAAAATAATACAAAAATTGCTGTTTTCGGAGATTCTACTATCAATGCAGCAACAGAAGCCGGTCTTCGAATAGACATCAAAGCCCCTACGCCGGAGACCCCCTCAATGACCATGGCACTTCAGAAATACATCACAAGCGTCAACAGGAAATAACGGATAGCAACCCATCCATGGTTTGTCACCGACTCGGTTTAAACAACACGGATATATATAACGGGAGCGGGCAGAAAATTAAGTACTGCAGGTATTCATCCTTTCAATAAGTAAGGCCGCAATCCTGCAACAGGGCGCGGTGACACCCGGGGTATGGATACCCTGATTTCTAAAAGGCATAACGCTGGGGTCCTCCTCTCCTGATTTCCTCGTTGGCATAGGACTCAAACTTTTTAAAATTTTCACGAAAAGCATTCGTTAACTTAAACGCAGTTGTATAATAGGCCTGGTCATTATTCCAGGTAGCTCTTGGACTTAGAACACTTGTGGGAACCCCGGGACATTCCCTCGGCTGAGCTACCCCGAACACGGAATGAATATGATAGGTGTCATAATTATATAGGCCAAGCTTTCCACTTAGGGCAGCATGTATCATTGCCCGGGTGTACTTCAGTTTCATCCTGGTCCCCACCCCATACGGTCCGCCCGTCCATCCCGTGTTCACAAGCCATACATTGACGCCCGACTCCTGCATTTTATTGCTCAGCATTTCTGCATATACCGTAGGGTGCAACGGCATAAAAGGCGCCCCAAAACAAGCAGAAAAAGACGGTACGGGTTCCACGACTCCAGCTTCAGTGCCGGCAACTTTGGCGGTGTAACCTGAAATAAAGTGATATGCAGCCTGACTTGGTGTTAGTTTCGATATGGGGGGCAGTACCCCAAAGGCGTCTGCCGTGAGGAAAAAAATGTTCGTGGGGTTTTTGCCGACAGAAGGCTCCTGGATGTTTTCAATGTGGTAAATAGGGTAACTAACCCTTGTATTCTGGGTGATGGAGGTATCTTCAAAATTAACTTCTCCCTTGTCATTCATGATCACATTTTCCAGAAGGGCGCCTTCCTTTATAGCTCCGTAGATCTCAGGTTCGTTCTCTGCGGACAAATTGATCACTTTGGCATAACATCCGCCTTCAAAATTAAATACGGTATTGTCGTCAGTCCATCCATGCTCATCGTCCCCGATAAGCCGTCTTAGCGGATCTGTTGATAAGGTGGTCTTCCCAGTACCTGAAAGACCAAAAAATATGGCTGTGTCTCCGTCCTCCCCAACATTGGCGGAGCAATGCATCGGCAGGGTATTCCGGTAAACGGGCAAAATAAAGTTTAAGGCAGAAAAAATACCTTTTTTGATCTCCCCTGTATAGCCGGTACCCCCGACAAGAGCAATTTTTCTTGTAAAATTAAGGATGGCAAAATTATGCTGTCGCGTACCATCTACCTCCGCGTCCGCCATAAAACCCGGTGCATTGACCACCGTCCATTCCGGCTTAAAGCCTATTAGCTCTTCCTCAGTTGGTCTGATAAACATATTATAGGCGAACAGATTGGACCACGGATATTCGTTGATTACACGGATATTTGTCCTGTAGGCACCATCCGCACAGGCAAAACAATCCCTTACATACAATTCCTTTTGGTTGAGGTAGCCAACTACTTTGTCATACAATTTATCAAACTTGTCACTTTCAAAGGGGATGTTGACTTTTCCCCACCACACCTTATGTGAGGTAATATCGTCCTTAACAATAAAGCGGTCCATAGGGGACCGGCCAGTGAATTCCCCGGTTTTGATGGCAAGGGCTCCGGATGAAGTGGTCTCCCCCATGCCTTTTTTTACGGTGACATCATGAAGTTCTGAAGGAGCATATTGATAGTGGATGTTATCATTTGTTATTCCGTAATCTCTCAGTGAAATGGATTTTGCCGGCGGCTTGGGTGTAGCCATAATCAGAGTTTTTATGTTCGTTAAAATTAAAGCAAATATGGGCTGTAAAGCATTTATATCTCAGATTTGTCCCCCTGGAAAATAAAGCGAACCCCTAATAAAAGCCAGCCTGTAATAAGAAACAGGCCGCCTATCGGTGTAATGAATCCTATGGTCTTAAAATCAAATCCGGTCATGTCATTGGTTGCAAGCAGGTAAATGGAAAAAGAAAAGAGTACCACACCAATGGTAACCAGATAAAACACCCCTTTTTTATCATAGAGCGTCAACCCTTTGTAATTTCCCAATATCAACAGAAACAAGGCGTGGTACATCTGGTACCTGACCCCCGTTTCAAAAGACCTCAAAGCATCAGAATCTATGTATCCTTTCAGGCCATGAGCTCCAAAAGCGCCAAGGATAATGGCAATTACCCCGAAGAAGATCCCCGTGATAAAAATTGTTTTGTTCATAACTTAAAGCGCTTATATTTTTGCAAATGTAACAATTTGATACCTTAGCGCCCGTTATATCTTCTAAAGTTTCGTTCCTGATGCCACGTAAAATACTCGTTATCGGTGCAGGTAAATCTACCTCCTACCTGTTGGATTATTTTCTGAATAAATCGGCTTCGGAAGACGTGCATCTGACCATTGGTGACCTGACCCCCGAAATGCTTCCCGAAACCGTAAAATCTCATCCTTCGTGTACCTTAATCTCCCTGGATGTATTTAACGATAAGGACCGGGAAAATGCCATTCAGAATTCGGATATCGTGGTATCCATGCTTCCGGCACGGTTTCACATGAAAGTTGCCGGGGATTGCATCCAATTTGGCAAACACCTGGTAACCGCCTCATACGTGAGTGATGAAATTAAATCCCTGGATCAAATGGCCAAGGACAAGGGACTGGTGATTATGAATGAAATTGGCCTCGATCCGGGCATTGACCATATGAGTGCCATGCAGGTCATTGACGGCATCCGGGACAAAGGCGGCAAAATGTTATTGTTCGAATCCTTTACAGGAGGGCTGGTCGCACCGGAAAGCGATACCAATCTGTGGAACTATAAATTTACATGGAACCCTAGAAATGTCGTGGTCGCCGGACAAGGTGGGGTCGCCAAATTCCTCCAGGAAGGAACCTATAAATACATCCCATATCACCGCCTTTTCAGAAGGACGGAATTTATGGATATAGACGGGTATGGCACCTTTGAAGCGTATGCGAACAGAGACTCCCTGAAGTACAGGGAAGCTTACGGACTTTCAGATGTCCTCACCCTGTACAGGGGTACCATGAGAAGGGTAGGCTTCTCCAAGGCCTGGAATATGTTTGTTCAAATGGGTATGACGGATGACAATTACACCATTGAGAATTCTGAAGGGATGTCTTACCGGGAATTTACAAACCTGTTCCTGCCATATTCCCCCACGGATTCCGTAGAGCTAAAAATGAGGCATTATCTTAAAATTGACCAGGATGATATTATGTGGCTCAAATTACTGGAGCTGCATTTATTTGACGCGGACAAATACATTTTCTTAAAAAATGCCACCCCTGCACAGATCTTACAACGGATTCTCCAGGACAGCTGGACCCTCGGTGACGATGATAAGGATATGATCGTGATGTATCACAAGTTTGGATTTGAACTTAACGGTAAAAAGCAGCAGATAGATTCCAACATGGTGGTTTTGGGAGAAAATCGTACGCATACGGCCATGGCCAAAACCGTGGGCCTCCCTGTCGCGATGGCCACCCTACTGATCCTCAATAAAAAGATTAAGAGGCCAGGGGTCCAAATTCCGATAAAAAAGGAGGTATACGTGCCAATTTTATCCGAACTCATGGAGCATGGGATCACCTTTAAGGAATTTGAAGTGCCATATTTAGGCTATAATCCGGATTCCGTAGCCGGTTAGTTATTGAAAGGTATTTCAGTATCTTTAAGTACTAATTGAAATTGAATAATGAAATCTTCTAACGGTACTATAGCAATAGATGGAATTGATAAAAAAATACTAAGATTCCTTATGGCAGATGCCCGGAAGCCCATCCTGGAAATTGCCAGAAATATCGGTATTTCAGGGGCAGCCATTCACCAGAGATTGCGCAAACTGGAAAAATCAGGCCTTATTGCCGGTTCCAAATTTGTGATCAACCCAAGGGTATTAGGGTATACCACAATGGCGTATGTCGGTATTTTTCTCGATAAGGCAATGAGCAATCCAAGGGCGGTGAAAGCCCTTGAAACGATTCCTGAAGTTTTGGAATGCCACTACACCACCGGTAATTGGTCGATTTTGATTAAAGTGCTTTGCAAGGATAACGAACACCTGATGCATGTGCTAAACAAACACATTCAGCAAATTGAAGGCGTATCCAGGACGGAAACTTTTATTTCGCTTGTACAGCAAATAGACCGGCAAATTACCATTTAACACTAAACCCGGCAGCTATTTATGAGCTGCCGGGCCTTTATACCGACAATAACGAACTAATCCCTGCCGCCGAATACCTGGAGCGCGAAATAAAACAAAGTGGCCAGGGAACCTATAGCCGCCACCAGATAGGTCCTTGCGGCCCATTTTAAGGCGTCTTCAGATCCTTTGTATTCCTGTTGCGTTACCATATTTTTTTGCTTTAGCCAGGCAAGCGCCCTGTTGCTGGCGTCGTATTCCACCGGCAGGGTAATAAAACTGAATACCGTGGCCATGCCCATCATTACCAGTCCGGCCACAGCAATCCAAAATCCAAATCCAACCCCTGCAGCAGCGCCCAGCATTAATCCTCCGAACACCACCCACATGGACATCCCTGAGGTAACGCTTACCACCGGTACCAGTTTTGAACGCATGGTCAGCCATTCATAGGCCTGTGCATGTTGCACGGCGTGGCCACATTCATGAGCGGCAACTGCTGCCGCCGCGGCATTCCGCTGGTTATATACCCCTTCACTAAGGTTTACCGTTTTGTTTTTTGGATTGTAGTGATCGGTAAGCATTCCGGCAGCTGACACTACTTTTACGTCCCGGATCCCGTGATCCGCCAGCATTTTTTCAGCAATTTCCGCCCCGCTCATCCCATTTTGCAGGTGAACTTTTGAATAGTGCCTGAACTTACTCTTAAGCTTACTACTGACCAGCCAGCTAATCAAAGCTATGGCGCCGATCACTAGATAATATCCCATTCCAATCATATATTTTGTCTTTTATATTCTTAGTAATTACTATTTGACAAGCAAAAATCCCGCCAAATCGGGCACATGCACCCGGACTGACAAAATGTCCAGACGAAGGGCGTTGTTCTAACTTTGCCTATCCCCGGGAAACCCTGCTGCGCTGGATCAGGCGAAAGGATAAACCCTTTCTAATCCCTCAGGGAGGACCCCCTGAAATGATATATTAACCCACGATATTTACGATCTTCCCCGGAACGACAATCACCTTTTTTGGGGTACGCCCCTGGAGTTGCAGCCGGGTTTTTTCATGGGCAAGTACCGCCTCCTCAATATCTTCCTTACTCATTTCCAAAGGCAGTTCCATCGTAAACCGCATTTTACCGTTAAAGGAAATGGGGTATACCTTGTGGTCCTCGACCAAATACCTTGCTTCGAAGGCCGGAAAGGGAACTTTGGAAATAGACCCCTTATGCCCAAGTAACATCCAAAGTTCTTCAGCGATGTGCGGTGCATAGGGCGAAATCAGTATGGCAAGGGGCTCCAGAACTCCTCTATAGGTACATTTCAGGGCAGTGAGATCATTTACGCAGATCATAAAGGTAGACACCGAGGTATTGAAAGAAAAGTGCGCTATGTCCTCTTCTACTTTTTTGATGGTTTTATGCAGGGTTTTAAAGGCCTCTTTTGAGGGTTCATCATCCGATACTTTAAACGTGGTACCCTGTCCAGAGTGATATAACCGCCAAAGCTTTTTCAGAAAAGAATGGACACCGGTAATGCCAGCAGTATTCCAGGGCTTGGCCTGCTCCAGGGGGCCCAGGAACATCTCGTACATCCGCAGGGAATCCGCCCCGTATTCCTCGCAGATAGCATCGGGGTTGACCACATTGTACTTGGATTTGGACATTTTTTCCACCTCCCTGCCCACAATATATTTTCCGTTTTCAAGAATGAATTCTGCCTCCTTATACTGCGGCTGCCAAAGCTTTAGCTCCACGATATCAAGTTCATCAGAAGCATTGACAAGGCCTACGTCCACCCGAAGTTCTTCAACATCGAAATCGGCCATGAGTCCTTTGGAGACATATCGATTTTCGCCACTAACCCTGTATAGGATGGCACTGGTCCCCAAGATCATCCCCTGGTTGATCAGTTTTCTGGCGTATTCATCCACAGGCACCTGCCCGAGATCGAACATGAACTTTTGCCAGAAGCGGGAGTACAGCAGGTGGCCGGTGGCATGTTCAATTCCGCCGATATAAAGGTCTACCTCCCTCCAGTAATTGATGGCTTCCTGCGAAAATATTTCATTCTCATTATGCGGATCCATATACCGGTTAAAGTATTGCGAACTCCCCGCCCAGCCGGGCATGGTATTTAACTCCAAAGGAAACACGTTTTTGTGATCTGTCAGCTGCTTATTTACCACCGCCGACTGTTCCCGGTCCCATGCCCATTCCGTGGCGTTGCCCAGAGGAGGGTCCCCGGTTTCCGTAGGCAGGTACTTTTCAACCTCGGGAAGCACCAAGGGCAAATGTTCTTCCGGGATCATTTGCGGCATACCATCCACATAATACACAGGGAAAGGCTCCCCCCAATAACGCTGCCGGCTAAAGACCGCGTCGCGCAGGCGGTAGTTGATTTTTCCGTGACCCTGCCCCAGGTTTTCCAATTCCGTGATCACTTTTTTGGTCGCCTCCCTATACGATAACCCGTTTAAGAAGTCGGACCGGGCAATGATGGTGTTCTCTTTATCCGCAAAAGCCTCTTCTGAAATATCCACTCCCTCAAAAATATTGGGGATGGGAATTTTAAAATGCCTGGCGAAATCATAGTCGCGCTGATCCCCGCAGGGGACAGACATGACCGCTCCGGTTCCATATCCGGCCAAAACATAATCCCCGATCCATATGGGAATGGGTTCTTTGGTGAAGGGATGTTCCGCATAGGCCCCGGTAAAGGCACCGGTGATACGGTTTACATCGGCCAGCCTGTCGCGCTCGGAACGTTTTGCGGTAGCCTCCACATAGGCCATAACTTCCTTCCTTTGTCCGGGGCTTGTTATTTTGGGAACCAACTCGTGTTCCGGGGCAAGGGTCATAAAACTGGCTCCAAAAATTGTATCAGGACGGGTGGTAAAGACCTCAATATAGGGTTCCGTTTCCGGATCTTTTTCAGCATCTGCCCATGGACCTATCACCTTAAATTTTATACTGGCCCCTACCGACCTTCCAATCCAATTCGCCTGTGCATCCTTCAAAGGTTGGGGCCAGTCGATTTTTTCAAGGCCATCGAGCAGGCGTTGGGCATAGGCAGTGATCCGCATGCTCCACTGCGTCATCTTTTTCCGGACAACCGGGTGGCCCCCGCGCTCAGAGACTCCGTTAACTATTTCATCATTGGCCAGCACCGTTCCCAGCGCCGGGCACCAATTCACTTCCGTATCCGCTAAATAAGTCAGGCGGTACTTTAACAACAGTTCCTGTTGTTGCCGGTGCGTACACTTTTTCCACGCTGCAGCAGTAAAAGTGGGTGTATCGTCATCACAACTGGCGTTGACCCCTGAATTGCCGTTTTTAACGAATGCTGCAATTAAACCCGATATGGGTGCCGCCTTGTCACGATCCCTGTCATACCAGGAATTGAACAGTTGAATAAACACCCATTGTGTCCATCTGTAGTATGTGGGATCGCTGGTACGTACTTCCCTTGACCAATCGAATGAAAATCCCAGTTGGTCCAGTTGCCTTCTATAGGTTTTGATATTCTCTTCTGTCGTAATCGCCGGATGCTGCCCGGTCTGAATGGCATATTGCTCGGCAGGCAAACCAAAACTGTCATATCCCTGAGGGTGCAAAACGTTAAATCCTTTATGCCTTTTGTACCGCGCGTAGATATCGCTTGCAATATAGCCCAGAGGGTGGCCCACGTGAAGCCCAGCCCCGGATGGGTAAGGGAACATGTCTAAAACATAGTATTTTTCCTTTTCCCCGTTATTCTCTGCCTTAAAGGTTAGATGCTCTGACCAGTATTTCTGCCATTTAGCTTCAATTTCCCTGAATTTGTACCCCATCTTTGCCTTATTAAATAAGACCTACAGAATTGGCAAACCCTGCAGGTCTCACGATGTCACAAAAATAAGTTTATTCAATTTACTTTCCTATTTTTACGTATTCTTAAGCCGCCATGAGCAAATCTTTTGAACGTTTTCAAAAACGAAAATTGATATCCTCCTACTTTTCAGTGGTCCTGAGTATTGGACTGGTACTTTTTTTACTGGGTATTTTGGGGCTTCTGGTTCTTAATACCAAAAAACTGGCGGATCATTTTAAGGAGCAGATCACCATCTCTGTTTTTTTAAAGGACAATGCCAAGGAAGTTGAAGTTGATCAACTGCAAAAGAGCCTTGCAATGGCTGATTATACCAAATCGGCCACCTACGTCTCCAAGGAGGAGGCTGCCGAGCAGCACAGTGAGGAAATCGGGGAAAATTTTCTCGACTTTCTGGGCTACAATCCTTTGAAGAACTCCATAGATGTTACCCTTAAGGCCAGTTATGTTTCAACGGATCAGATCGCTGAAATTGCCAATGATCTGGCCGCCAGGGGATATGTTGAGGAGGTAAGTTATGACAAGCCATTGATCGCACTCCTGACGGATAATGTAAAGAAATTAAGTTTCTGGATCCTTGTGGCCAGTGCACTTTTTACCCTGATTGCCGTTTTATTGATCAACAGTTCCATCCGGCTTTCTATTTATTCAAAGCGATTTATCATAAAGACAATGCAAATGGTAGGGGCTACCAAGACATTTATCCGGCGCCCCTTCATATGGACCAATATAAAGTTGGGGATGTTGGGGTCTTTGATCGCCCTGGCTGCCCTGGGAGCGGTTTTATATTACATTGATAAAAATTTTCCCGAACTGAACCTCTTCCAGGATGTCGTGATTTTAACCGTGCTTTTCGTCGGCGTCTTTGTGCTGGGGGTGTTGATTTCCCTGATCAGTACCTATTTTGCCACGCAGCGGTTTCTGAACCTAAGGACGGATGATTTGTATTATTGAGTGCATTTCCAACAGGCCTGCCGGGGAAGTGGGCAAATTTTGGCTCCCGTTTAAGCCTATACTCTTTACTTAGCTAAGGGAATGCCCTCAAAATAAGCCATTGTGGCGGTATTTAAGTGTGATTTTATCGGCAGAACGTAAAAAGTAATAGAGTCTTCATTAAATTTGCACCATGAGCAAAAAACAAAAACAGCAAGGGCAGCCACCCAAGGCAGAATTTATATTTCAACGAAAGAATTACGTGTGGATGTTCATAGGATTGGGGTGCATGGCATTGGGCTTTATTCTTATGAGCGGGGGAGGTAGTGATGATCCTGATGTCTTTAATCCCGACATTTACAGTTTTAGAAGGATCCGTATAGCCCCCACCCTGGTATTGATTGGCCTGGGAATCGAAATATATGCCATTTTGTTGAATCCTCACAAGAAGAAAAAATAATTGGAAGTTATTGACGCCATCATTCTTGGCATCGTTCAGGGATTGACCGAATTTTTACCGGTTTCTTCCAGTGGCCACCTGGAATTGGGGAAGGCCATCCTGGGGGATACTTCGATTCCGCAGGAGAGCCTTCTCTTTACCGTAGTATTGCATTTTGCAACGGCATTGAGTACGATCGTTGTCTTTCGGAAAGATGTATTGGAGATCATCCGCGGTTTATTTCAATTCCGTTGGAACGAAGAGACCCGGTTTTCCCTGAAAATTGTCATTTCAATGCTCCCGGCCGTACTGGTTGGCCTCTTTTTTGAAAAACAAATAGAAGCTTTGTTTGGGGGTAATACCCGATTTGTCGGTGCTATGTTACTTATTACGGCTGTACTTCTGTATTTGGCAGACAAGGCAAGGGATACCGCTGCAAAAGTGTCTTACGGGAAGTCATTTATCATAGGAATCTCGCAGGCTATAGCCATACTACCCGGTATTTCCAGAAGCGGTGCCACTATATCTGCGTCTGTTCTCCTGGGGGTTGATAAATCCAAGGCCGCCCGGTTTTCTTTTTTGATGGTCGTTCCGCTTATCCTCGGAAAAATG
>DATGCB010000123.1:0-7085 GCA_035312365.1 Eudoraea sp.
GAGGAACGTTTAGGTAAGGAAGCATTAAAGCGAAACACTCATCGGGTAAAGTACATTGCATATGAACACTACAGGACGGCCATGGAATTCTTTGACAGGGCAGAAAAACTACACCCTGAGGGAAATGAGGATGCCGTGTTGCGTTGGAATGCCTGTGTAAGGCGTATCGAGGAATTTAAACTCAGGGCTGCACCGGATGAAAACCACATTCAGCCATTTCTTGATGTATAGGTGGCTCAGGCCCACTTTCTGTGATGATGCTTGGATGTCAGTGGCCACTATGACCAACTGCTTTCTTAAAATATTTTGATTATTCAGGTTTTTTCGGCGGATATTTCTTCTTCCAATCTCCAAATAGTTTGCGCCTTAATATGGTCACCGGGTCGTAATACCGGTCCACCACCCGCTCCTTCAGCGGAATAATGCCGTTATCCGTAATATTGATATGTTCCGGGCAAACGTCCGTGCAGCAACGCGTAATATTGCACATCCCTGACCCAAAATCCTTTTTCAATTCCGGAATCCGGTCTTCGGTATCCAGGGGGTGCATTTCCAGGCTTGCAACGCGGATCATAAAGCGGGGACCGACAAAGGCGTCTTTTTTGTCGTGATCCCGCAAGACGTGACATACGTTCTGACAAAGGTAGCACTCAATACATTTCCTGAATTCCTGAACCCTGTCCACGTCTTTTTGATACATCACATATCCATTTTCCGTCTTAGCTTCGGGTGCCAGTTTCAAGGGTTTAATGCGTTTATTTTGTTCGTAATTCCAGGATACGTCCGTCACGAGGTCCTTCATTATGGGAAAAGTCTTTAACGGGGTTACGGTGATTGTTTCTTCCGGCCCGTACTCATTCATCCTCGTCATGCAGGCCAGTTTGGGTTTTCCGTTAATTTCCACACTGCAGGACCCGCATTTGCCAGCCTTGCAATTCCATCGAACAGCCAGGTCATTGGCCTGCTCAGCCTGAATTCTATGGATCACATCCAACACTACCATCCCTTCCTGGACTTCGGCCTCATAATCTTCAAGGCCGCCATTTTCATTGTCCCCTCTGTAAATTCGGAATGTGCGTTTAGACATAGGATAAGCTTTATTTATGGACTAAATTAACTGCTTCGTTCGGTTGCAATCTCCTCTTCCAGGGCCTCAATGGTAGCTTTGGCAATGCGTTCCAGTTCGGGATCCGGTTTTGGCCGTTCTACCTTGTTTAATTTCATGGCGCCATCCTTCCCTTTGGCACATATGATATTGAATTTCAGCCAATCCTCCTGTTCCCCCGGGAAGTCTGCACGGGTATGTGCACCCCTGCTTTCCTCCCTGAGCAAGGCTGCCTTTGCCACCGCTTCCGCAGTAGTAAGCAAGTTCCGGAGCCCCAGAGCCTCGTGCCATCCGGGGTTAAACTGACTCGCACCTTTGGCCCTTACCGTTTTATATCGCTCTTTCATTTCCTCCAATTTTGATATCCCCTTTTTCAATTCCTGTTCTGTTCTGATGATACCCACGTTCATCTGCATATTTTTTTCCAGTTCTTCATGCATCAGGTAAGGATTTTCCCCCGTTTCACGATTCAGAATGGCAGTTGCATTTCGAATGATTTTGCTCACCTGGGACTCATCGGGATCGGGATGGCTGTTTATATTTTTAGCATAGCTGGCGGCATGTTTTCCGGACAAAAAACCGAATACCAGGAGGTCGGACAAGGAATTTCCTCCCAACCTGTTGGCGCCGTGGAGGCCGGCGGCGCACTCCCCGCATGCGAATAATCCGGGGACCGAACTCATTGTTGTTTCGGCATCGACCCTGATTCCACCCATAAAATAGTGACAGGTAGGGCCCACTTCCATAGGCTCCCTGGTAATATCAAGTTCGGCAAGTACCTTAAACTGATGGTACATGGAGGGTAGTTTTCTCTTAATGTCCTCGGCAGAACGTTGGGTGGCAATATTGAGATAGGCCCCTCCATGTTCGGAGCCTCTCCCTGCCTTGACTTCCGCATTAATGGCTCTTGCCACAACATCCCGGGTCAGCAGTTCGGGAGGACGCCTTGCCTTGAGGTCTCCGGCCAGCCATCGGGCAGCTTCCTCTTCAGTGTCTGCTGTTTCGGAACTGAAGCGATCCGGGATATAATTAAACATAAAACGGGTTCCTTCACTATTGAGCAAAATGCCCCCTTCACCGCGAACACTCTCGGTCACCAAAGTCCCTTTTACGGATAACGGCCAAACCATCCCCGTAGGGTGAAACTGATTAAATTCAAGATCCATGAGTTCAGCCCCTGCCTCATACGCCAACCCATATCCATCACCGGTGTACTCCCATGAATTGGAAGTAACTTCCCAGGCCTTGCCACCTCCTCCGGTGGCAAATATGATGGCTTTGGCCTTAAAGATGATAAAGGTGCCGGTTTCGCGCCACATACAAACGACCCCGCAGACTTCCCCATTTTCACTTTTAAGTAAATCCAGTGCGGTACATTCCATATATGCCTGAATGCCCTGGTGGATCCCGTGATCCTGTAAGGTGCGGATCATTTCCAGGCCGGTTCGATCCCCGACATGGGCCAGCCTGGGGTATCGGTGTCCGCCAAAATTCCGCTGATTGATCAACCCGTTCCGGGTGCGGTCAAAAACAGCTCCCCATTCCTCGAGCAGGCGAACGCGTTCCGGTGCAATTTTGGCGTGTAATTCGGCCATTCGCCATACATTCAGGAATTTCCCCCCACGCATGGTGTCGCGGAAATGTATTTTCCAGTGATCCCGCTCGTCAACATTACCCAGGGCTGCGGCCATCCCACCTTCGGCCATAACCGTGTGCGCCTTGCCCAGGAGCGATTTCATAACAATACCGGTACTCATCCCCTTGGAAGAGGCCTCGATAGCGGCACTGAGACCTGCACCTCCGGCACCCACGATCAGTACGTCGTGTTCAATGGTTTTTATTTCGGAAATATCAATCATCCATTCTGGTTTTTTAAACGCCCCATGTGTTGAGGTCGGTAATAATACCCATGGATACAAGACGTACGTAGAAGTCGGCCACCATGATCCAGATAAGGCTAAGCCAGGCGAATAATTCATGGCGCTGGTTCAGCCAGGTAACAATCTTGCCATTTTTATGGGCTACTTCCCCGCTCAGGCTACAGGAATAGCAATCCCTGCTTCCTGCCAGCAGGTGCCTTATGGAATGACAGCCAAAGGAATAACAGGCCAGAAGAACAGGGTTTCCTAAAAGGAGGATACTGCCAACGCCCACACCGGGTACTCCACCTCTATAAAAAGACAGATAAGCATCGTAAAAGAAAATGAGGATGTAGATCATAGCGAAATACATGGCATACCTGTGAAGGTTCTGGACGACCATTAAGCCTGTTTCCCCTTTATAACCCGATTCCCTTTTCCTGGGAAGAGCACCTACCGCACACGCGGGCGGGGTTCCTGTAAAAGCCCTGTAATACGCTTTTCTATAGTAATAACACGTAAATCTGAAAATACCGGGAATGGCCAGGATTAGCAGTGATGGTGAAGGCGGCAACCATCCGGGCCACCAGTCGGGCCAGCTCCCCAACAGGGAGTGATCCATCGGGGCAGCCCCTTCAACGCCTTCTTTAATAAAGATCAACGGGGAATAAAATGGAGCAAGGTAACCGCCAAATCCTTCCTGCCCCGCACTATACCAATAAAAATCGGCCTGCCAGGCAGACCAAAATCCATAAATGAGAAAACTTGTTAATCCAAAAAGCACGATCCCCGGATATAACCACCAATGATCGTTCCTCAGTGTTCTGGCAAAACCTTTCGATCGAATGGCAATTGATTTGTCTGAAGACATAGAGATGCGTTGGTTGGATTACGTCAGCGTAATTTTGAACAATTTAATAAAAAGTTAAGTTCTTCTCAATTTTTTTTATCACTCCCCCGTAATTAAGTATTCGATGGCAATACATACCCCGGGATCAATAACCGGAAATCGACGGGCATTCGAAGCTCAATCAGATCTTCTGATCTCCCGTTAGAGCGGCGCCAAATAGGAAAAGCCAGCGTATGCTTCCTATACCGGAACCTGTGCCGTTTTGGGACCGGACCGCGAATGGGACAACAATCGGCAACGCCTTTATTCAATCCTATAAACTTTATATCACATCCCGGATTTAAAAGCCCGCGGCCGTATCATCCCCCCTCCGGTCCGCCCCGCCTTCCAAGCGGCCGTCCGGCAGTACGCGAATAGCATCTACTTTGCCAATAATGGGGTTTCGGTCATCATTAATGATATACCCCCTTGCCCTTAACATCTCTTTTAATTCCGCGGAAAAACCTTCGGGTTCAAAATTAATGGTATCCGGTAGCCATTGGTGGTGGAATCGAGGGGCGTTGACCGCTTCCTGCATACTCAGATTGAATTCGTATGCATTTAAAATGGTTTGGGTCACAGCCGTAATAATGGTAGAGCCACCTGGCGTTCCTACTACCAACCATAAATTTCCGTTCTTCTCCACAATAGTGGGGGTCATAGAGCTCAACATGCGTTTTCCGGCAGCAATGCTGTTTGCCTCAGCCCCAATCAACCCGAACATATTGGGGACCCCTGGTTTCGCGCTAAAGTCGTCCATCTCATTGTTTAGGAAGAACCCCAGTTCCCCGGAATACAATTTGGACCCATAAGCCCCGTTTAAGGTTGTGGTAACCGACACAGCATTGCCCTGGGCATCCACTATGGAATAATGGGTTGTTTCGGCGCTTTCCATGATCTTAACTTCCCCCCGCCGCACTTCCGGGGAGGGTGTGGCTTTTTCAAAGCTGAAGTCCTCCATACGGCCCTCCAGGTAGGCATCACTTTGCAGAACGGCGAGCGGAATATCCACAAAATCGGGATCCCCCAGATAATAATTTCGGTCCGCATAGGCCCTGCGGGAGGCCTCGGTAAACAATTGAATGGCCTTTGCCGAATTGTGCCCGTAATCAGCAATGTCGTAGGGCTCCATCATCTTAAGGATTTGTTGCATTGTCACTCCTCCGCTACTGGGTGGGCTCATGGTTATGAGCTGTAACTCTTTATAGCTGAAAATGATGGGTTCCCGCCATTTGGCCTCATAGTCTTCCAGGTCCTCTTCGGTAATATAACCCCCTTCCCGCTGAATAAAGGCGGCAAGCTTTTTGGCAGTTTCCCCTTTATAAAACTCATCCCTGCCATTCTCGGCAATGCGCTTCAGGGTATTGGCAAGTGCTGCGTACTTTATGGTATCCCCTGCCACGCAGCCGGAGGAAAAAAGGGTGCTGTCCCCGTTTACTTCTATAATAGCCCGGCGATACCGGGCTAAACGCTGTTCCTGTTTTTTGGTTACGACTACCCCCCGTTCTGCGAGGGCAATGACCGGGGCAAATAGTTCCCCTATCGGCAGGGAACCAAATTTCTTATGTACTTCAAAAACTCCGGCTATCGTGCCGGGCACTGCCACTGCAGTGGCTCCCGTGGTGCTTTTTCCCTCAATTACATTGCCGCTGTCATCCAGATACATGTCTTTATGGGCCGAATTAGAAGCCCTTTCCCTATAGTCAATCGCTCCAACCTCGCCATTTTGTTTTCTATAGACCATAAAACCTCCACCTCCGATATTTCCCGCAAAAGGATATGCCACAGCCAGTGCCAGTTCCGTAGCTACCATTGCGTCGAAAACGTTCCCGCCATTTTTTAAAATGGACGCCCCGATGTCCGAAGCCTCCTCCCTCGCGGATACCACCATGGCTTTTTCCGTAACAAGGCCCGTAGGTATCGCAGGCTGTTTTTTGCATTGGACAAAGAAGAAAATAAATAAGAGGAGCAGGGCAATCTTGCTTAAATGGTTCATATAGCTTTGGTCTAGTTTTTGGAAACAGTGTTCCATAGTCAATTTGCAAGGAATCGCAGACTGCGGAGCTGCCATCTTCCCGGACGCGGTTCACAGGTCCCGGAGCGAAATAAATTCCTGCCTGGAAAAGATAATCAATTCCTCAAAAAAGGAGGTGAATTCCTTTTCAAAGTCATCGTAATGTTCCTTGAGGTCAATAATGGCAAAATTCATTTTGCTCTTATTTTTTGTCCTTCGGTTCATTCCATTCAGTACCCTCTCAATGCCTTCCAGTCTGGAATAATTATAGAGCCAGTTATCTGCGATCATATAGGGCATCATTCGTTTAACCCCATCCGGCATGATTTCAAAATTAGCCTTCAATAGCTCATAGAAACCTTCGACAAAGAGTTCCAGAGGGACCTGAGAATACCGGGCCCAGTTCTTAGCCAAAAAGTGATCGTAAAAAATATCGACAATGACGCGGCTGTAATGGCTGAAATGTTTGTGAAGTCGCTTGCTGCTTTTTCTGTGGATTGGGTGAGCGTCCGTGTAGGTATCAATGGCCCGGTGTAAAAGCACGCCTTTCTGAATACGCGGGGGCAAGTGTTTGTAGTTCTTTCCACGGATGCTGTCGGCTATAAAGTTACCGATTGCAATCTCCTCATCTTCAAACGATAAATAAATATGGGCAAGAAAATTCATTAACTGTGCTTGATGACCATGGTGCCGAAATTACGAATAAGAAACATAGATTATTTGTCAACCCTGTATATTTGCAAAAACTTTTTCCAGGTATGACCTTAATTAAATCTATTTCCGGAATCCGGGGTACCATCGGAGGTGCCCCTAATGAAAACTTAACCCCCATAGATGCTGTTAAATTTGCGGCTGCCTATGGTACTTGGCTGAAGGATTATTCACAAATAGAAGATATTAAAGTGGTTATTGGCAGGGATGCAAGGATCTCAGGGGAGATGATCCAAAACCTGGTCGTGGCTACCCTGGTAGGCCTTGGTATAGATGTGATCGACCTGGGATTATCCACAACCCCGACAGTTGAAATAGCCGTACCCCTGGAAAAAGCCCATGGGGGCATTATTCTGACAGCCAGCCACAATCCAAAGCAATGGAATGCCCTGAAGCTGTTGAATGAACGCGGGGAATTCCTGAATGCTTCACAGGGAGCCGTAATCCTGCAGCTGGCTGAAAAAGAGGATTTTATTTTTTCGGAAGTGGATGACTTAGGAACCGTCA
>DATGCB010000124.1:0-13385 GCA_035312365.1 Eudoraea sp.
TGACAAACATGGCGATCAGCATTTTTTTTAAGGGCGACGTTACCGTCCAATAGGCATCCATCCTGAGACGGCAGGAGGTTTCGGACACAGGCGTAATGATATAGAAATTATAAAGTTGATCCACTACAGGGGCACTGTCCGTCATTTCGCCGTATACCCATTGTCCGGGATCCACATCCTTTGTGACGGCAGTAAAATTTAGGTATTTGCCGTTAATAACGCAAACATGCTGCGTTCCCAAACGGGTTACCTCATGCTCACTATACTCAAATTTATCCACACCCTTTACCCAATGATGGCGGTAGGCATAGTTTGTAATATACTCCATCAGGACCGGTGCCGGAATTGGAAATTGCCGTTCAAAGCCCAATTGAGGCAAACTATCAAAATGCACTTTCTTACCTCTTGGAAAGGTGTTCAGATCAAGTGTCTCACTACGCACGATGGAGAAGATGTATTCCACCTCCTTCCCATCATATACATCTTTCCCTTCCTTAAACCGAAAGACTTTACTGTAATAATAGATGGGAAGTTCAATGGTTCGTGCCAATTCCTTGCTTATCAGCACATAATGATCGCTGTCAATTGAATTTTTAAGCAACCTGTGGGTTTCAATTACCTCAGACCCAAAAGGTTTTCGACTTCTCTGTACCTCAATAAACTGAAGTTCCCCGCAATGGGCAACAATCTTTAATTGCAGGTTGGGTGCGGATGCACAGGCGTTACACGGACATATCCTGTTCTTCTCCAATAACTTTAAATGACTGTAAAATGCAGTGTACATGGTTTCTATTTGCGCGAGTAAGCGCTCCTGGGATGGGATCACCCCCTCTTTGTAAAAGAAAAGCGCATCTCCCTCAATTTCTGCCAGCGAAAGTTCCTGGATATTGGCGGCAATAAGTACTTCCAGCAGCTCTGCGATTACATGCTGGCTATGCTCGGATTCCGTGGTCTGTACAAACCTGGTAAACCCCGAAATATCAGGAATAAAGAGTAAAGATTTTGCCATAAGTTTTATTTGTTTATACGGGAGTGTCGTCAAGAACTGCCCGGAAGGTCACTGCTGTTCCAAAATCAGTCTTGTATCCAGCGTATTATTCACAGTGACATTAAACTGCGTCCGCAGTGCATTATAAGCAACGAGCATTTCCGCCAGAGCGGGCAGTACATCAGTCCGGTACTCCAGAGCAGCCTTTGTCTTCAGGATATAGGTTTTTAAGACCTTCTGCCGGCTTTTGATTTGCGGCTTATCAAATTCCTCCGGGTATTCGGAGGCTTCCATTACCTTTTGGTTTTCTACGAAGTCCTCTACAATCAAGATAAGATCTTCTCTGTTTTCGGCCCTGTAGAGGGCATCAAAATTGGATTCCAAATTGTTGAATTCGGGCCAGGCCTTCAGGATACTACCGGCTTTTGGGTTTATCGCAATTCTTTGGGGCAGGGTATCCATTTGTAATACATGGTTGACCGCAGCGGTAACCGGTGCCGTTTTGTCCTGCTGCCTGCAGGCCGTGAAAAGCACCATAATTATCGCTGCCGACCATAATTTTACCATAGGACGAATGTACAAATTTTAGAATCAGTTATATTTACGCAGATATCCATTTAACTCCATTTTAATGCAAAGAAGAATTCTGATACTGGGTGCTTGCGGGCAGATAGGAACCGAGCTTACGCTGGCTCTCAGGGATCTCCCGGGATCCGATCAGGTGATTGCCAGTGATATCCGGGAGGGTAGTGATATCTTACATTCATCCGGGCCATTTGAGTTGTTGGATGCCACCAACTACGGAGCCCTGGAAGATGTGGTGATGCATTATGAAATTGACGAGGTATACCTTATGGCCGCCATGCTCAGCGCTACCGCCGAAAAATTCCCGATGCGCGCCTGGAACCTCAATATGAATTCACTTTTCAACGTACTTAATCTCGCCAGAGAAGGAAAAATCGCAAAGGTTTTCTGGCCCTCTAGCATTGCAGTTTTCGGCCCGAATACCCCTCGCGAAAACACCCCTCAAATCACCATCATGGAGCCAAGCACCGTCTATGGGATCAGTAAACAAGCTGGGGAACGCTGGTGTTCTTACTACTACCACAAATTTGGGGTGGATGTGCGAAGCGTCCGCTATCCGGGACTTATAAGTTGGAAAACGCTGCCTGGGGGAGGGACCACTGATTATGCCGTAGAGATCTATCACAAAGCAAATGCAGACAAGACCTATGAATGTTTTCTTCGGGAAGGCACCAGACTACCCATGATGTTTATGGATGATGCTATTCGGGCGACCATCGATCTCATGAGCTGTGACCCAGAAAAGGTCAGGGTGAGATCTTCATACAACCTGGGAGCCATGAGCTTTGGCCCCGAGGATATTGCGCGAAGTATTCAGCACCATATCCCGGATTTCAGCATTTCCTATGCTCCCGATTTCAGACAATCCATCGCGGACACCTGGCCGAACAGCATTGATGATTCCAAAGCCCGGTCGGACTGGGGTTGGCATCCCGAATTTGATCTGGAAAAAACCACGGAGGAAATGCTCAGGAACCTAAGGCCTTCTTAGTCAAACATTTCCTTTTGATTCCTGAAGCACTTAAATTCTACGGAGTGCCCGTTTGGATCCTCAATAAAGAATGAAGCGTGTTCCCCTTTTTTACCCGACAAAAAAGTGATCTCCGGAGTTACGGAGTGTTTTGTCTGTTTTAAACGATGATACAGCCGCTCCCATGTTTTCCTGTCGACAATCACTCCAAAATGAAATGAAGGCAATACTGTTTCCTCGAATTTGTAGGATCTGTATGAAAAGTTAAAGTCACCAGACCTTGTGAATGTTATTTGGTGGCCGAAGAGATCAATATCAAGCCAGCGGGTTGAATTCCTTCCCAAAGTGGCACCGATATCACCGACATAGAACTCCCTGGTCCTGTCTATACTGGAACAGGGAATTGATAAATGAAAGGGTGTGTGTTTCACGTGGTTATACTTCGTTAATAAGATAGGTTAGTCTTCTTCATCCTCATCCGGCATGAGATCCGGGTCAACCACGGCTTCCGGATCATCGTCCTCGAAATCCTCATAATCATCCTCATCATAATTGGCCATGGTAACCTCCAGCTTGGAGCTGATCTTTACAAGGTACTTGGTGTCTTCCGTAACTACTTCGACAGCTTCGATACGCTCTCCCTGGGCATTTCTGAATGTAATTACATTTCTGTCGTCATACCCATCAGGATACCTCTCCACCAAAAGCTTAAGGACTTCCGGCGTAAGTTTTCTAAAATCTACTATGACTCTTTTTAGATTATCCATAATTACATTTCTAAAAGATAAGCAAAAATTAATGTCACAACAATAGTTGCATCAATTTCAAAATTATTTTCTGGCAAGACCGTACCTATTTGGGTATTGCCTGCATCTGAACCCTCCTTTTAAACAAAGGAAACGAAAATTGCAATAAAGGCCTTCATATATTTTGCAAATATTGGTGTCCGGCACAGATCTGCGAACCAACACGGTAAATGAAAACAAAAATATAATATGTCTGACATCATAAATGAAGATTATGACATCCTTCAGCGCCGGCTGTCCCGAAATCCAGCATTCCCGGTGATACTGAATACCGATGCCAATAAATGCGTATTTTAGTGATTTAAAAGCAAAAGTTATGAAATATATGCGTTACCTCCTCCCGGTGATCTGCCTGCTCTTGACCGGTGTGCTAACGGCCCAGATCCCTTCAGGGGTATATCAACATACGGAGGAAAAGGAAGGAGGTTCCGTTGATCACGAACTAAAAGTAGCCGATGGATATTTCATCCAATCGGTTTATAGACAAACCCCCCCTGCATTTATCAAAACTCTGGGTGGTTTCTATACCTATGAAAATGATTCCCTGAAAGTAACACTGGAATTCAATTCCAACATTGACAATGACGGGCTAAGTCGGCTTGAACTTCCCCTGGTTATGAATAACGGCGATCTAATCCTCAACGGCAGGGTATTTAAGCAAGGCACGGCAAAACCGCAGGATCTGGACGGGCAGTGGTTATTTGCCACCAGGGGGCCCGATACCGGACAGGAAAGACGGGGGGATTCCAATCCGAGAAAAACGTTAAAGTTCTTACAGGACGGGCATTTTCAATGGATCGCCTATCATACGGAAACCTTTGCATTTTCCGGTTCTGGCGGAGGCACTTATACGGCCAAAGACGGAAAGTACGTGGAAAATATTGTTTATTTCTCGCGGGATAATAGCCGGGTGGGTGCCCAATTGGAGTTTGATTACGAACTGATGGATGGCGACTGGCACCACAAGGGATTGAACAGTAAGGGAAAGCCGATGTTTGAGATATGGGCAAGACGGAATTAGGCTTCACCGCTGCGGTTGATATCCGATTTTCCCCCGGTCTTTTTCAATAATTTTATTTGGTGTATTTCAATACCGGTATCAATTGGCTTGAGCATATCATACATATTCAGGGCCACCACGCTGGCCCCATGCATGGCTTCCACCTCCACCCCCGTTTTATAATGGGTCTTTACCGTGACGACAATTTTGATCTGAAGGCCCTTTATTTCGTAAGTGATGTCCGTATATTCGATAGGTAAAGGGTGGCAATCCGGCAACAGGTCCGCTGTTTTCTTTACCCCCAATAATCCCGTCGCCTTGCTCATTGCGAAAACATCACCCTTGGGGACAGTCTTGTCCAGGATCGCACGGATCGTATCTTCAGTGCTCACTATTACCACGGCCTGGGCTATGGCCGTTCTTAAGGTGGAATTTTTATGTGTGATATCGACCATACTCAGGTGTTTACCTTCCATTGGTAGGAATCATCCTCAAAAAGCTCCCTGCCAAAAACAGGAACCTCCTTTTTAATCTCCTCGACCACATGGTGCAACGCTTCAAAGACCTCTTTTCGATGCGGGGATGAAACAAAAACAAACAAACAGATCTCCCCCGCTCTTACTATACCCATGCTGTGATAGATATGCAGACAGCTCAGATCGAATTTGGCAAACGCATCCTCCCGGATCTCCTCAAATTTCCGGGCAGCCATTTTTTCGTAAGCACTGTACTCAATGGCACCGACCGCCTTCCCCTCTATCAGGTCTGCCCTTACCTGCCCTAAGAAAATATCGTGTGCCCCGATTTGGGTGCTCGACTGGTGTTTTTCAATAGCCCGTGCGATAAAATCCGGGGAAATAGGCCCTTTTACAAATGCACTTTTCTCTTTTTGTTTTTCCATGATCTTCTTCAGAGGCACTAAGGTAGGGAAGATTTCGGAAATGGTGGCAGGTCATTTTGTGGCGATACATGTACGGGAAGTAGCGAATAGATCCCGGCCGCGTATAGCGCTTAGCCGTACCACCGGGTAGCTGCGGCTCAATAAATGAGCGCCTTATTTCAAGGGAGAATATTTAATATACAGGGGTGACCCGCTGTAAAAGCTATTGATGAACTTACAGGATATTGAGGAGCTTCCGCCGCTTTTGCCCTGAACCATCATCCGTTCCCTTATCTGTTTCCGGCTCCTTCATTTCCATAATCAAATTCCCGATCAATGCCGTCCACCCGGTTTGATGTGATGCCCCAAGGCCCTTCCCCGTATCACCGTCGAAAAACTCATAAAATAAATGCTCGTCCCTGAAGTGTTCATCTTTCGAGAAAACATTATTGGGATCATCTGAATGATATTGAAATTTCCCCTCTTTATTAACTTCAAAAATCTTTATCAACCTTTTCGTCAATTCATTGGCAATTTCCTGAAGGTTAAGTTTAATTCCGGACCCCGTCGGAAATTCATATACATAGTCCGGCCCGTAAAAAGTGTAGTATTTACGTAAAGATTGAATAATCATATAATTCAGGGGCATCCATATGGGGCCACGCCAGTTGGAATTGCCCCCGAACATATTGGAACGGCTCTCACCAGGCTCATATTGAATCTGGTGATGGCCATGGTGTTGGAATACAAAGGGATGTTTTTCATGATATTTGGAAAGGGAGCGAATGCCATAGTCCGATAAAAACTCATCTTCGTCCAACAGCCTTTTGAGCAGGTACGCCAACCTAAAACCGCGCATTATGGAGAACAGGTAATGATCCTCCTTGTTGGTTTCCTCGATTCGGGAAATTAAAGAGGCAAGGTCTGGTCGTGTTCTTACAATCTCCGCTGCCCTGATTCTAAAATCCTTTAATTCTGCAAACAGGTCCTTATGGATGATCTCCACTGCGAACAAGGGAATAATACCTACCAATGACCGAACCTGAAGCCTGTTGGTGATGCCCGTAGACATTTCAACAACATCGTAATAAAAATTATCCTCATCGTCCCAAAGAGAAATATCCTTTTTCCCGATGTGGTGCATGGCCCACGCAATATTCAGAAAATGCCTGAAAAACTTGGCGGCGGCCTCTTCGTAGGATTTGTTTGTTTTTGCAAGTTCCAGGGACATCCGGAGCATATTGAGCGTGAACATGGCCATCCAGCTGGTAGCGTCTGCCTGTTGCATTCTGGTAATGCCCTCGGGCATATGATTGCGGTCGAACACCCCTATGTTATCAAGCCCCAGGAACCCGCCTTCAAAGAGGTCAGTACCGTGTTTATCCTTTTGGTTGACCCACCAGGTAAAATTGATCAGCAATTTTTGGAACGTTTTTTCCAAAAAATCCGTATCCCCCTTTCCGCTTCGTTCCCTATCTTTCTCATAGACATTCCAAACCGCCCAGGAATGCACGGGAGGATTCACATCACTAAAGTTCCATTCATAGGCAGGAATTTGCCCATTGGGGTGCATATAGCTCTCACGCAGCACAAGTAACAGTTGCTCTTTTGCAAAATAAGGATCGATCTCCACAAAGGATACCATATGGAATGCTAGGTCCCAGGCGGCATACCATGGATATTCCCATTTATCCGGCATGGAGATCACGTGCCTGTTCGTAAGATGTTGCCAGTTAAAATTCCGTGCGTTGGAACGGTAGGGCATTGCTTCCCCGGGACCTCCAAAAAGCCATTTGAACACATCGTAGTAATAGAATTGCTTGGTCCACAACAACCCGGAAAAAGCTTTTCTTACAATGGCTTTATGGGCTATGGGGAGGTCGTCATCAATCAGGTCACCATAAAATTCCTCACATTCCCGTTTCCTTTTTTCAAATACGGTTTCAAAATCAGGCCAGGGGTTATTTAATTTCTTTTTACTAAGTCGTATTTTAACTTCTTTTTCTTCACCGGCCTTAAGTTTGAACGTATGCCAGATAGCCATCTTTGACCCTTGCTTAGCAGGATTTACGGTCGCTTTTCCGTTTACAACATGGTCATTGATACCATCCTTAACATAATCTGCCTTGTTCGGTACGCCGTAAATGCGCATATTATTGGTCTCATTTTCACAAAAAAGCTGTTCGCCCCTTTCATGATAGAAGTAATACCTCCCGTTCCGGGTACTTCGTGATTGCACACAATCATCCGCCACCGATTTAATGACGGGGCGGTTAAACCGTTTGTTGTGTTTCCAGAAATTCCGAAACCAAAGATGTGGAAGTACATGAATCTTTGCGGTCCCGGACCCTCTGTTTACAACAGTAATTTTCATGAGAATATCACCGACATCGGCTTTGGCATATTCGATATAACAATCAAAATAGGCATTGTCCTTAAAAGCCTTCGTGTCCAGTAATTCATACTCCGGCTGATCGCGGTTCCGCTTATTTTTTTTGACCAATTCGGTATACGGGAATTTCCTTTGCGGATATTTGTACAAATACCTGCTATAGGAATGTGTTGGCGATGAGATCTGATGAAAATAGAGTTCTTTGACATCCTCTCCATGGTTGCCCTGATTGTTGGTAAGCCCGAACAGGCGTTCTTTTAGAATCTTATCCCTGTCGTTCCAGAATACCGGGGCAAGACACAATATCTCCCTTGAATCACAGAAGCCCCCAATACCCTCTTCTCCCCATCTGTAGGCATTGCTGCGTGCCTTATCATGATCTACAAATTCCCAGGCATTTCCATGTTCGCTATAATCCTCACGGACCGTACCCCATTGTCTTTCGGCGAGATAGGGGCCCCACCTTTTCCAGTTTTTGTAATTATCCGATACGGCCAGCCGTTCAGCCTCAGCATTTTTTTTGTTCATATTAAAAATGGTCCTATAGTTGAACTTTAGAAATGACTTTTTTTGTCCATTACCTGGGAATTAAATCGTGCGCCATATAATTTCGCCTGGTAGGTTTTTAATGCGCCTTACTTAAAAATAAGACATATATAGTGTGGTGCTGAGCCCGGAGGTCAGTTTTGCCTAATCGCCATTATTGTGCCTTCAATTTTACCAAATTGAAAAAAAAAGGGTCCATAAATTAAGACCCCGACTTGGGTCAAAAAAAACCCGTAATTGTAAAGCGGTGATTTAACCTGCACGGCCCTTCGCTCCCATGATCCTCTGATGCTTTCCCAAAAAATGTCAGGAGCATCCATGTTTTGGTAAAAATTGCAATCAGAAGGGTACAGGGCGACGGTAATTTATTCCGCCGTAGCGGAAAACGGACCTCTGATAAAGCCTTTGCCCCAGCCAAGGCGTTTTGTGCTTATTCGTCGCCTCCCCAGGAGATAGCCCCGCTGTTCCTGAGTGTGCCCCGGGCAGAAAATACAGAAGCCCGGCTGGCCTTAAAAATAAAGCCATTGATTTCACAAAGGCTTTTTGTGCATGTTCACAGCCTCCGGCATATCCAGCAACTATTGGGACACAATGCTACAAAAACAACCACAATTTATGTCCAGGTAGCGAATGGAACCCTGATGTACATCAGGGATTTGCTATCTTGGTCCTATAAAGGATCTACGATCATAAAACCACGTTATGTGCCATATGAAAAAATGCTGACCAATGAAATGTTGGAAATACATATTGCTCCTTTTTTTTGTAATCTGTTGTGATCATTCTGAAAATAAAATCTCTGAGATTGAATTTCACAAATTGATGAGAAATGTTGAAGAAGGTTGGTCTACCCAAAAACCGGATAAGGCACTTAGCAGTTTTGATGAAGATGCCATTTATATGGAACCACCTAATATTCAATATTACAGAGGACATGAGCAATTAAGACCTTATTTTGATGAATTGGATAGTAAATACAAAATGGAATTCCATAATCTCTGGTTCAACAAAGATACACAGTCAGGCGCAGCTGAATATACGTTCAGCTATGGAAAGGACACTTCTGATGTTGGAATTGTAGTGGTTGAACTTAAAAATGGTAAAATCAAATTTTGGCGGGAATATCAACGTAAAGGCCCAACGGATTTTAAAGAATTCTTGCAAATTGAAAATAAGGAATGGATATGGCATATCGGTAATTACCCTGAGCCTAAGGATTCGATCATTGAAAAATAAATATACGGTACACAACAAAGGCAATAATTCATCACGCCACAGGCGTGACGAATTCATAACCAAACCATTGTATGCAATTTAAACTAACCTGAAGAATAGGTGAAAAACAACCAAAAAGTAATAGTTTTCTTGAGCGTGATTTTAATAACAGTCGGATGCAGAGAAACAAAAGAAGAATCCAGGCCGATTGAGAACGGTCCTTGGATAAAAGAGGCCCAGGTCCTGAGAACAATCAACAACGTAAATTTTAATTTCCCCGACAACGGATTTGCATTTGAAAATAAAGGAGAGTTAGTAAAGGAAAGTTTTAATGCATTGAAAAGTAATATTCAGCTCATCGGACTTGAAGAATTTAATGATACAATTTACATTAGGTTTTTGCGCTCACGAGAAGATATGTTTCCCCTGACTGCGACCAGAGCAAACGGAAATGCTTACCCTCACATTCGCACCCTCTATGTAGTAGCCAACGAACATTCTAAACCACCAATTAATCATGAACTGATGCATCTTATTTCAATGCTCGAATGGGATTATCCGCCGGCAACAACAACCTGGATGAACGAAGGACTGGGAACATTCGCTGAAAATAATTGTAGTGGTTGGAACGTTGCTGAAATTTACAGGTTTTTGATGCAGAATGACAAACTAATTTCAATGCACTTTTTGACCTCAGATTTTTATAGACAACCGGAAATGATTGCATACCACCAATCAGGTTATATTGTAGATCATCTTCTAACCAATTACAGCATAGAACAATTTAGTAAACTCTGGAAAAGCGGATTCGAAAAATTTGAAGAAATTTATGGTGTTCCCTATTCAAAAGTAAAGTTTGATCTAGATAAAGCAGTAACGGAAAAATACCCAACTGTGCCCGAAATTGATTGGGAAGAATTCACAAAGATTTAAGTGCAGATGTTGAAAAAATGGACACTTTAATAAAAATTCACAGTTCAAAAGCTGCCAATTTCCTGGTAATAAAGTCATTGCTACATCAAGAAAACGCTCTAAAAAGTGACATTCAAAAATTAATCGCCAACCAGATTCAAAGTCCAACATTTTATCCAAAACAAAGCGGTTTTAAATCAATGCTGTCTAACAATGAGTTAGGTGCCATTCAGAATATTGAACTTAGGAAATCGCTTATTGATTTATATGAAAGCACTTATGAAAGGTTGATTTACAATGGCCATATCTATGACAAAATCCATATTGAGAAATTCAATGAATACCTGATGCCGTATTTTGATTTTGGAACAAATCAATTGATAGATATTGAAGGGTTGAAAAATTCTGTTTTCCTAAATTCATTGGCCTATTTAAATGAGGTAGCAAAGGCATATACCCAATTACTGGAGCAAGCAAAAAAACGAAATTGAAGCATAGAGAAAGAAAATCTTGGACGGTATTTAAAAACCAAATTGTCATGGAAACAATGGATCACCGGTTGTTCACTTCTTTGACCCGTCCCGAATATTACATTATGAAAAGATCAATTTTAGTATTCTTAAGTTTAATGATTTGTGCGGTTCCGTTAAAAATAACTGCACAATCAGATAAAGTTATGTGGTATGATAAGCCTGCTAACTATTTTGAAGAAACCTTAGTGCTGGGAAATGGGACTATGGGTGCATCAATATTTGGGGGAATTAACAATGAAAAAATATACCTGAATGATGCTACCTTATGGTCCGGGGAACCGGTTAAGCCTAATAGTAACCCCGAAACTTACAAAGCTGTTGAACAAGTCCGCAAAGCATTGGAGCAGGAAAATTATCAACTTGCCGACAAATTGCAACGAAAGCTTCAGGGGCCATACTCACAATCATATATGCCGTTGGGAACCCTTTTTATCCATTTTGAAAATACCGGTGATTATACTGATTATTACCGCGAACTGGACATAGGCAGGGCCATGGCAAAAGTTAGTTACAAAAGCAACGATATAAACTATTTGCGCGAGTATTTCATTTCGTATCCTGACCAAATAATGGTTATTCGGCTAACTGCCAATAAAAAAAAGTCAATCAATTGCACCATCAATTTTGAAAGTTTGTTGAAATTTAAAACCGAGAAAAAGGGGAATAGCCTGGAAGTTAACGGATATGCACCATACAATGTTGAACCAAACTATATTCAAAATAATCCTGATCCTATTCAATTTGATGAAAATCGCGGAACAAGATTTACCTCAACATTCAGCCTTGAGAGCAATGACGGAAAAATAGTAACGACTGACTCTACGCTGACACTTTCAAAATCCAGTGAAGCCATCATCTATGTCTCTATTGCCACAAGTTTCAACGGTTACGACAAAGATCCGGCAACTGAAGGCAAGGACGACAAAGCCATTGCACAAGAAAATCTGGAAAAGGCTTGTGAAAAATCTTATAGCACTCTAAAAAAAGACCATCTAACTGATTATCAGGCGTTATTCGACAGGTTAGAATTAACGCTTGAAGCATCGGGAAAAGCTGAATTACCCACAGACAAACGTTTGCTAAATTACTCCGAAGGTGCGGAGGACAAAAGTCTGGAAGAATTGTATTTTAATTATGGTCGCTATTTGTTTATTGCCTCTTCTCGTACCGATGGTGTCCCTGCTAACCTGCAAGGAATATGGAACCCGCACCTGCGCCCACCATGGAGCAGCAACTACACTGTCAATATTAATGTCGAAGAAAACTATTGGTTGGCAGAAACTGCTAATCTCTCAGAATTGCATATGCCATTACTTAAATTTATTGCCAATGCGGCAACTACCGGTAAGAATTCAGCACAAACCTACTATGGTACAAGAGGTTGGGTAGTCTGCCATAATTCAGATATTTGGGCCATGAGCAATCCTGTCGGTGAACACACAGGAGACCCCAATTGGGCTAACTGGAACATGGGAGGAGTTTGGTTGTCCACGCACCTTTGGGAACATTACCTATTTACTCAGGATAGGTCTTACTTAACGCAGGAAGCTTACCCATTGATGAAAAGTGCTGTAGTTTTTTGCCTCGACTGGTTGGTAAAGGACAAAAACGGGAACTGGATTACTTCACCCGGCACATCACCCGAAAATACCTATATTACACCCGAAGGGTATAAGGGTGCAACACTTTACGGCGCAACCTCTGATTTGGCGATGATAAGGGAATTGTTTAAAAATTTTATCAGGGCATCTGAAACTCTGGATATTGAAAATGATTTTAGGGAAAAGGTGCAAGCAGTATATGATCATCTGTATCCTTATCAAATAGGCAAAAAAGGCAACCTACAGGAATGGCATTACGACTGGGAAGATGAAAATCATTTACATCGCCACCAGTCACATCTCTTTGGATTGTACCCAGGACACCACATAACGCCTGAGGAAACTCCGGAACTGGCTTACGCATGTCGCACTTCATTGGAAATCAAAGGAGATAAAACGACGGGATGGTCAAAAGGATGGCGTATTAATTTATGGGCAAGATTAGGGGATGGCAACAGGGCATACAAGATGTACCGTGAGTTGCTCAACTATGTTGATCCGGATGGTATGAATGGTTCACGCAGGGGAGGAGGAACGTATCCCAACTTATTTGATGCACATCCCCCTTTTCAGATAGATGGTAATTTTGGTGGTGCTGCTGCAATAGTTGAAATGTTGTTGCAGTCACGCGATGGTAAAATTTTCCTGCTGCCCGCACTACCGGACACATGGGAAAATGGTGCAATAAAGGGAGTTTGTGCACGAGGCGGATTTGAAATATCTATGCAATGGGAAAACAATCAACTTATAAAATCCACGATAAAAGCAAAGGTTGATGGAAAACCAATAATTATTTATAATGGAAAACAACAAGAAATCGAACTTAAAAAGGGGCAGACATCAGATGTAATTTGGTAATGCACGAACGCACAATCGAGTAGACGGCCGTGAGCGGTAAAGCCCACGGTGCGCCTCTCACACCACCGTACGTACGGGTCTCGTATACGGCGGTTCGTT
>DATGCB010000125.1:0-23936 GCA_035312365.1 Eudoraea sp.
ATAACAGGCTGAAAAAAGGTGGATTCCGGCGCAGCAACCCCTTGCTCTTTCTGAGGTCCAAAAAAAGTCTGTTCTGTTTTACGCTGCAAGCGCACAGAAGGTTTCACCGTTTTATCAGCTGTCGAAAACAATTTTTATGTAATCGTCATACTCCCTGTTAAGGAACTATGACTGGTTATTCCATTTTACAAACAGGATGTCCCGCATCCAATCCAGCTTAATGGTCATATAATTCCACGAGATATAGGACAATAATATGTCCACTGTTTCTTCCTCAATATATAAGAAGTAAAATCCATTCCTGAATTTCAATTCCCCATTGCGCATTAAAAATGTGTTTCGCAGGCCATCGGGGCTGGTCTTCTTTAAGACAGCCCAGTGTTCTATGACGGATTGTAGCAGATTATTTATCTTCTTATCCAATTTGGCAGTTGTTTTTATGGTTGTGTCGCAGTGTTGCCTGAGCTCCAATCCTGCCAACAATTTTGGCAGGCTAAGGCTCCATTCAAAAGCCTTGTCCCTGCCTGTGGCAATATAATGGAAGAGCATAGGTAATTCCCGGGGCTTTACCAGGTTCCCTTTATTATCTGCATATCCCAGGTCTTTTACAAAAGCAGGCAGAAAAGGAGCCAGAAGTACCAACCCGGCCTGATTCACATAAGCCCCTTTTTCTTCAATATCCGGAAATCCATCCTTATCGGCGGATATTTCCTCCATTTTTCTGTTAGGAATATCCTTAGAGGCGGCAATTTCAAAAACATCCGGGATTTCCTGTCTGATCTCCCCCGGTAAGACCAATTCGCTATGCACCGCTTTTTCGGGGCCCTTGTTTTGTTCAATAATCCTCTGCAATGTAGGTACCAGGGACATTTCCATGACCGGAAGCTGCGTAATTACTTTAAAATAAAAATCAGAAAGACTGGTGGGCCTGAAGTACCCGGGATTTAATTCGAATAGAGCCAGGGTACCGTTTAAAAGCAGGGGAAGATTCAACACTCCTGTCCATCGCTCCAGCCACGCAAGCAGTTTTCTCTCATTCAGCAGCTCAAAAAATCGAATAAACTCCTCCCTGCCCTGAATAATGCCGAACCATTGTGCCTGTAACCGGTTATTTACGAGAATTTCCTCAAAAAAAGCGGTGATCAGTTCCTCCCATTTTTGATCCGTAACATGTTGTCTCAGAAAACCGGTCCTTATATAGCTCAGTACAATATTGGCCCTGTATAACTGCACCGAGGTGCCGGAAACCTTATTATCGGCCAAGGCTTTTTTTAAAGCCGTGAGAATCCGCTCGTTTAAAACGGCACTCCATCCTTCACTATCCTTAAAAAAGTTATTTCCAGAATTGAAATTTACCTGGATGGTCAGTTCAGGAATCTGTACAATGCTGTGCTCATCAGTGAGTTCATTGGCATGATAATCAATGGCCTCCAGTACGTGCTCCCTGGCCCAATCAACGAAGAAATTTCCTCCCAGATACTTTTGACCAAGTTCGCTGAACTCCAATTCGAGATCAGCTTCACGAATGATATTTATAGGATTGTCAGACATTAACCCACTAAATTAACCAGGGCTTCCAGCAACTGTTTCAGGAAGTCAATGTAGATCTCTTTCTGTGGTGTTTCTTCACTGGTTTTTGCCAGTTCCTTCTCAACCCATTTGAGCATTCTTTTAAGGATTTCCCTTTCTTCGTCAGTAAAATCCACCTGATCCTTCCAGGAATTGAGGTGCCCTACCAGCAGTTTCAGGGTTGTGGCCATTTTTACATTGGCTTCATCTACATCTTCCTCCTGACAGCATGCATAGAACAGGGCCAGCTTCAGCATAATTTCATATAATAGCAAAGCAAATATTCTCAGTTCCTTCTCGGTCCTTACCAATGTCCCCAGTACCCTGATGACCCTTTGAATTACCGATACTTTTAATTCTGCCATCAGGACCTTGCATTGCTCTTCCTGTGGCAACCCAAGGAGATCGTTGAATTTTTCCAGGAATATTAATTGCAGTAATTCATAGTCCTGAATACTACTTTTAAATTCATCAGTACTGATCTCATGCAACAATTTAAATCGTTCACCGAGTTCATTTATAGGGCTGCATTCCTTAACTTCTCCAGGAATGTCCTCAAAAGTGACGGTCAGGGGTTGGGATTCACTTTCACAGGGACCGTTCGATGCCTTCATTGTGATGATGGCTGTTTGCGTATCTGCAAAATTAATGGGTCCGGGATCTTGCTTGTCCGAAAATTGTCCGTTGCCGAAATTCCAGGTATAGGAATCGGCGAATTTGGTCTCGTTCGCAAATTCAACGATTCGGGTTGCCTGGTCTATTGATTTAATTCCGATGCTTATTTCAGGGGATTTATATACCCTTACCCTGATATTCTTCACGTCGCTGCCTGCTTCGTACGTTACGACCACCTCTTTGAACGGTGAATTACCAACGGGAACCGCACCGGGGCTAAATATTGGGCTATTAATGACGGTGCCATCCACCTTTAAAACTCCTCCTTCGGGTGCAGCACGGATATCATAATTTTTTGTATCCGCTTCACAAAACTCCCTCGGTTTTATATCGAGTCGGATATCCGTTTCCCCGGGCGCCGGTTCCTCATCTCCAAGAACTATAAAATTCATGGCCGTGCAAGAGGACTTGCACATGCCTGGAATAAAGAAGTCCGCAATCACTGTGCCGTCCGGGATTTGATTGACAAGCTCTGCCAATTCATCATCCGATAGGGGATCTTTGCCATCTGCAATAGTAAATACGTCGTTCAGCCCAAATCCTTTTACAGAATCAAATGTTTTTCTGGCTTCCAGGATGGGATTGCATCCCGTCTTAATAAAAGTACTGGCCGCCTTACTACGTTCCAGGGTATGCAATGTATGGGCTCCCGTTATTGCCTCTGCCGACAGATGCTCCGCAGAAGCCGGCCCGGTGGTAAAACCTGTGGTCGCATTAAAATTGGAGAGGACGATAGTGACATTGCTCAGACCGGTTGTCACCACTTCCTTGGAAATAAAACCCGCAAGGGAAGCCACCAGTACAGCATCGGGATCGGTAACGGTAATGGTGAAATCACCATTGACGTTGGAAATCGTTCCATTACCGGTGCCTTTTTCAAGGATATTGGCTCCGGGTAGCGGGGCTCCGGTAACCGATCTGACACTTCCCCTGAGGAGCCTGTTTACTACCCTCGTTTCCTGCTTATCGTTATATACTAAAATAAATGTACCGCCTGTAGTTACCCCCGCCTTGTGCTGTACCCCGGGATTTTTAAACGAATACATGGCAAAAGACTGGTTGGAAATAAAGAGTACATAATTGATCAGGTAATTTCTGTAGATGACATTAAATACCTCAGCCTTACAAATTCGTATCACGGCATCCAGGCTTTCCTCCCATAAGGCCGGTAATTCAAATTCGGGCAGGTTGTCCAAAGCAGCAAGCATAAAGAATGCAACTACCGAGGCATCAGCCAGCCTCTGGGTCAATGTATTTATCTGAAGTTGTACCAGGCCGTCTGGCAAAGCCTCATGGATCTTCTCCAGATAATACATCAGGTAGATAGGGCTCAGCAGATTGGGCTGCCCGGCTACCGCTGCCGCAGCCGTCCCCGCGTTGGCCTGCTCAATAAATGCCTGAGGAGTAATATAGTTCAGGTTTTTTACTTTAGCGTAGAAATTGTCAAACTCCTCCCCGTACGTATTTGCAAAGGTCCTGTAGTTGGGAAAGGCATCACGAACCATATCCGATTGTGGGATTTTGTTGGTGGGTGTAACCTTTCCGGAATTGCCAATTACCTTTAAGTTATAGAAGTAAGACATTACCTTTAAGAGGGTGCATCTCAACTCAGCGGCATGGGCATCGTATTGAGATTCTATATCGGCAAAATAGCATCGTATCTCGGCGGCTATATCCTTATTGCCCTCCAGGATGTCCGCGAGGCTGTTTCTATTTGTAAGGATGCTGCGAATAAGTTCAAAAATATCCCCGTTCAGGGCTACGACATCAAAGGGTAAACGGTTTTCATATCTGATTTTGTTGATCTCAGACAACGCAATCTTCCAGTTCATACCCAGGTGGCCCTCGATCCTCAGGAAATTATTGGGTTCCAGGTCATATTTAAGCGGGTCGTTGAAATAGCTGTTGCTGGTGTATTTTTCAGCTTCATAGGACAAGTTTGTACTTCCTTTTCCCAGCCTTGTTTTGTTAAAACTCCAGTTATTGTATAGCTCATCCGGAGCGGTTGCAATATCATAATAGTAGGGGATCGCCCGAGCTGAAAGAGGGTCGGGCCCGTACCTGCTCGGTGTAATTTTTATACGTCTCCTCTTCCCGGAGATGGATGTAATGTCCTTTGGAATTTCAAGTTTCCTCACCAGTAGTGCAATTTTCTTTAACAAAAAGCCTATCCGTCCTTCGGAGCAGCAGGCACAGGAAAAAGCGGGGGATTGAATCCAGTGATGCCTGAATTCATCGGCCGAGGGTATAGCGTTCCCTAAAATTAAATGTCGCGGGAATAGTTGTTCGTTTGGGCAACAAACAGCCAGGCATTCATTGCATGCTTCCCGAAGCTCCCTATATGCAAGAATAAGATCGGAGAAGAAGTCGTAATAGTATTGAACATGCAGTAATTGTTGCGTGTTGATTCCGCCGTCGAACAGGAATTTGAAAGAATTTCGAAGGCCGGTAAACGGATTATTCGGAAATTCATCTTTTATATAAAAGCCAAATGAGCTATACGCCGCTCCCAGCGTATTTTCAATATTCAGGATAAAATTATTGTTTAAAACATTCAGGAAATTCTTCAGAACTGACGGGGAACTGAGGATCAAAGTGGCCGGCACGTTGTATTTAGGCATTTTTATTTCGGGCCATTCAACACAGGAAGGCTCGTGAAAGAAGGGGGTATCGTTTGGCCCTCCAAAGATGAGCTCATCAATGTTTTCGAGGTCTACAAGCACGGGCCTGTGCGTTACTTCTACGGTGCAACCCTTGTCATCACAGGAATCCGGGTCGCAATTTTTGTTATCAACTTTGAGCAGTTCCACAAAAATGATTACGGCCTTATTTGCCAGAAATGTGGCAGTAATGGGCTTTTTTATCTCGGCCGCCCCGTTGTGGTGTAAGAGGTATAACGGAAATTTTTGTTTTCCGGTACCCTCATCAATAAACGGTTCGTACATAAATTCCTGCTCTGCCGAAAATTCATCGTTATAAAATGTATAGGTGGTTTCAGGAAACGGAACCAAATAGCCTTTGGAAGTTACCCCTACCCCCTGTGTTATGGTGAGTGAAGTACCATCGTCACTGACGCGGACGTGCATACCGCACATAATTCCTATACCAATAAGCGTACTCCTGGTAAGGCGTTGTTGTTCCTCCAAATAGCCAAACATCTGATTGAGGCTTTTCTCTGTAAGCACCTGATCTGCTACAAATTTTGGATATCGATCATGCTGGATTAATTGTGCCATAAGAATAGATTTTAAATGATAGTGCTATTTAACCGAACCCTGTTTTCGTCATCCCCATCTTCACAGTCATGCAGGGTGGCTTGAGGGTAAACACTTTTTAAGTTTTTAAAGATTTCCAGTAATGTTTTAAGCCTGTTATGCAGGACAATTATGTCGGGTTCTGCCCTGGCCAATTCTGCCAACCAACTGCAATAGGCCGTTTCAAATTCTAATAGCTGTTCCTCAGAGACCCAGCAGATTTTTACGCCCAAATGGGCCGGGGTCTCCAATCGAATGGTTTTTTCGGCAAATCTTCTAAAGGCAATGCCGCTATTGGCAACACCCTGTTCACCGTTCAGGACAACAGTAATCCTGAATGAATAAGGATCTTCCTCCCCACAGAAATTGCAATCCTTTTCAATACAAATCGGAAGGAACGGGTCACCCTCCGGAATGGAGAGGGAAGGTAAATTCCGCGGGCGCAATAAAATGTGTTCCACTACGTATACCTTCTCGCTTCGGATGATCTTGTCAATAAATGCCTCTATCAGGGTTTTCTGAGTGTCCGCATCTGCCTCCACCGGAAATGGTTCCGGACCCCCGGCTATCCCCTCCCCGTCACTATTTTCCAGCACTATGGCAAATTGGCCACTTTCCGGCGCTACTTTCAGATGCGTTTTAAGTATGAGTTGCTCTACGGCTTCAACTACCGCATCCCTGAGTTGATTCCTCAGATCATATTCCTGGTCTATTTCTGCAAATTCAATTCCAACCAATAGGTTTTCACCTTCATCATTGTCTAAATACCAATGTCCATCCCACGTTCCATTGGTATTCTTTTTCACGATATAACGGACGAAGGAATGCACCCCGTTAAGACCTAAGAGGACTTTAATCCGCTCACTTAAGCCTGAAACATTTTCCAAATGGCAAATCTTA
Organism: Eudoraea sp.; assembly: GCA_035312365.1. GTDB lineage: Bacteria > Bacteroidota > Bacteroidia > Flavobacteriales > Flavobacteriaceae > JAFMPW01. The sequence goes on from DATGCB010000125.1 coordinate 6,399, forward strand.
GCCTCATCTTTATAGTTAATTGCCCTGGCCCGGTTAGCGGAGACTACGGGAAATTTCTCCAGGAAATTGATCTTGTCAAAGATGAGCTCCTCCTCAGCCCTTACCTGAGATCCATAGGCCTGATAAAGCATTAATGAATAATCGCTGAAGGATTCTGCAAACCGTGCCAGCAAATGGTCTAAAAATCCATTTCTCCGGTTGAGGAACAGACTCCTGTCTTCCAGAAGTTCATGAAAGGCCGCATCATCAATATCGACGTAAAGTTCTGAGACCCCTTTTAATTCCTTATCAGTCAACAGACCGGCAAAATAACTTTTGGAAATGGTGGGATTGATAGACAGGATGTCCTTAAAACGTTCCAATTGTTTCAGAAAAACAAACAGCAAGTGTTCAAACAGCAGGAGATACGCCTTTAATTGCATGGCCTGAGCTTTTTTTTCATCGGTAGACGGCACCTTTAAACCATGCGGCCCAACCCCATAGGTCTCTGGTAATTGGTATTGCATGGGATGGTAGCCGTTGAAATCAATATATTCCCCTTCCGGAACCTGCAGATCATTTTCAATTTGAATCACTTTATTTTGTTGCCGTATCCCTTTCCACATCTGTAAAGTATCGTGCAATTCATCCTGATGGGGAAGGAAGGGCAGGTCATCCTTAAAGACCAGAACTTTAGACGCATGTATATACAGTCGGGGTTGATGCCCCGGCTTTATTTTTAATTCCCATGGCTGAGATTCCACCAACTTCCCGGAGTCATCATAACGCGTTAGGGTCATATTCTTTACAGCGGTAATTCCTGCTACATCCATAAGGATGTTAATGATATCCGAGGTATAAATGGTGGTTTTTAAATCTGAATCATCCAATTCTTCGTCCAGAATAAAGCCGTGATCCAGTTTGGGACCTTGAAAGATCTCCTCCGAAGTAACCCCATCGGATAGCAATTCGTTCAAGGTGTAGAACTTTACCACCGGATTTAAATATTCAGTGATAAGATAGTATGCTTCACCCAATACTGCTTCTATATCCGCGTCTGCAGCCATTTCAATATCAGCACAAAGCCCGACGTCTACTATGGGAACCGTTGAGACGCTGCAGTAATCTTCAGCCAGGTTTCTGTGAGCCTGGAGAGCCGCTGTTGCATATTCAACGGCTTCATCAGCTTTTTTAAGTTGGAATAAATACTGGCTGTACGGTCCGGTGACAAGAACATCCTCAAAGATTTTCCGGAGATCGTTTTTTGTAATGATATCTCTGCCTTTATCAGATTTAAACCAGATCTTCACTGGCAAATCAATATGGCTCATGTTTTCCACACCATCCGATGTAGTAACCTTGTAATCCACATCAACTAATAAGGGATCCCTGAGCGCCTTGTAGAATACTTCGTCCGCGACATCCAATTGATAGCTGATCAATTCGATGGAGATAATTTCAGCTGCTTTAATGGTATTCATCAGTGAAATATCTAATTGGGCCTTGTGCCATGGGGCAAATCTTATTTCGGCCGTGGCCCTTTGTTTATTGCCATCGAATGTAAATGGATAAAAGACCTTGCCCCCATTTAAATCTCCGTATTGGGAGTCTACCTCCAATTCCAAAAGGGCATTCCAAAAACCCTTTATCGCAATCGGGTGCCCTGTTTCCACATAGGTCAATTCACTTTCCTTACAATCCGCATAGAATTTTGGATGACATCTGCAGGGAGTGCACTGCATCCATGCATTGGCAATACCTTTTTGATCTGTCAGCAATTTACGCCAGTCGTTATTGGAAAAAGGATTGATGGTCAGGATTTCCCGGGCTGTATAGAAGCACTGTTCATCCCATTTTACTTCCTGATTGGTATTATAGGCGAGCAGGTCCTCTATGGAAAATCCAAGTTTAAACCCAACTTCTGTCTGGGCAAAACAAAGTAATTCCAACAGGGTAATGCCAGGATCGTGTATATTGTAATCGGTCCAATAGGTACTCCCCAATTTTTCAATGAGGTCAATTCCCTTCTTGCGAAGTGCTGTATAGTCTTCACTTTCCCTGAATCCGGGATGTTTTAATATGGTAAGGTGTTTACTCGTCATTGCAGACTACTTCATCAATTTCAACATTTGCCTTGAGGATGACCGTTAAATCATGTTTTACTGCGGGGACGGAGACCAGTATCGATCTTCCCGTAGAGGCAATGGCCTCATCCACTTTCGTAATTTCTCCGGACGATTTAATATGGAATAGTTCAAAATCCGTCAGGTAATCCACATAGGGTAATTCCTCAATAAAATCGATCAGCACCGACTGGTGAATACGGCCGCCAAAATTGAGGTCGGCATCGGACTGAAAGGCCCATGGGCTCAGGAAATTGGTAATATCCTTTTGTATAACCTCCCGGTAATAATTAGTGTCGGGAAATTCATTTCTAAGGACAATGATGCATTTTACCTTAACTTCCTCAAAATCAGGTTGCGCTGTATGAATGGTCACCTGGCAGGAACTCCTTGCGTTCAGGAATTCCCCAATGTTTTTCAGCGTACTCTTTTTGGTATATGGTTTCAGGGGATCAATGTCATTTCTCCGGGCCAGGTTTGGAATGGTAATAACGCCCACATGACCCGGAGCAACCTCATTGTACACCAGGTTGCCCTCACTGAGCGAACCCCCGATATTGGTATGGTTTAAACACTTTACTTTATAGATTTCGGGAAAAGCCTGAAGCACAAGGCGTTCAAAATCCCAAATGGTAATCGCCCTGTTCTTATGCCGTAATCTTTCAGAGGCCCTTAAATAAAATGCATCGCTGTCTTCTTTGGGCCGGCCATCAAAGCTGGTATAGGGCTGTTCTATTTTCTTTATTTTGGCCTCGGGAACAAACAACTTCTTTATCTCTCCGGCCTCGGTGACCATCGTTTTATATTCCCTGTCTTCCGGGATGACGCGTTCTACTTCCACAGCATTCGGAAAGACCCCGATTATCTTACAGACTGCGTCAGGGGCCTCTTTTACGGAACATCGGATCCAGATCAGATTGCTTTCAAAAGCGGCGTGTTCCAGGGTCGCATCTTTCGGGATTATAAAATGGATGATTCCGGACGCTATAAGTCCGCTAGTATTGTCGCCTACTTCTTCCTCCGCAAATGCCTGCCAAACATCTTTGGCGGTTAAATACTCCCAGATAAGATGTTCTTCGGGTTTTTCCAACAGCGGATCTTCACTCCCTTCCTGTACCTGGAACAAAATAGCCTGGGTATCTCCCGGCTGTACATTCTCCAGCCCGATGAACAGACTGCCCTGAGACTTATAGGTGGTTCCGGTTGGAGAAATGAAGGAACTTACCAGTTCCGGTGCCGAATTTTGCAGGACCCTGTGCTGTTCACTATCCCCAAAAGGGCCTATGTGATAAAATTCCAGGGGCCTGTCCTTAAAAACACTTGTGCTGGTCGTCGCCATCGACAGGCTGCAATCCGCTTCATAACTAATACTAAAAGATTGTATGGTGGGTTGGTAGGGATAAGCCGGCGCCGTTGCACCGGAAACATTCTCTTTAAAAAAACTTTGAAGTGCCAAATAATAGTCCCTGTGGCCAAAATCGTTGTTAAGTTTAATTTTCAGATATCCTTTCCTGGAATTTGTGTCAAAACCAGTCCAGGGTTCATTTTTATTTAGAAATAATCCAGCATGGGCAGTTAAATCAATATTAATATTGGTTTTATCGGTAATCGTAGATTCCGCATCATCACTAACCCTGAATATCTGCTTGTTATTTAAAACAGACTGCCACCTATTCTCACTTAATTTCAATATTTCAACCTGGGGAACAAAGCCATCATCGATTCCCGGGTCACTTCTGTTAGTACTGTTATATGAAACATACTTAACTGAAGCTCCGGAGTCATAATCCAGTGTACCCAGATTGACGTTTCCATTTTCATCCAATGGATAATCTTTCCAATTGAGGTTCAGCTGTATCCTGGCACCTTTTTTATAGAATATCTCATCGCTTCCAATAAAAAATGAATTGCCTATTGTGGGTTCTGGCCCCCAGGGATAAAAGGGTTTGGAAGGGTTTAGAGGACTCGCGTCATTATGCAGTTCCAGGTTCTTAACCCCATCTTCATTATATGCGCCATTAACCTCGCCAACTCTGACCTTTAACGTTATACCGGAGAGGCTCAGCTTGCCTAATTTGTCATAGATATAGGGTTCCGTGTCCCGGTGTTCAAGGACAATCTTCACCACGGGTTCGGTGGCAGTAAGGCTTCCCGAATGCACCTCTTTATTATAGGCAACAACGGGGTCTCTATCTGCCGGGATGGTAAGGGTTATAGTCAATAAAGTAACATATCCGCTTCCGTTTTTGGTCAGCACAAGGTTTTTTTCATCCACTTCAAGCCATTCCTTTTCAGTGGTAATGAAGGCTTTCAATTCAAAATTGTTGAATTTAACGTAATTGGATGGTGTAATTTCCAGGGTAATGCTCCTGTTCCCTTCTTTTAACCTTAAATAATGGGACGCTATTGCAAAACCGATTTCGGCCTTCGGCATATTGATGCTGGCCAGTTCGGCATTGAGATACTCTTTTATGTGAAAAGGATGCCAGGCGATTACATCATCCTCCAACTTTTCGCCCAAGCCATCAGCGCTGTTAATTATCGGGGCGGCAAACAACCTTCCCTTATTAACCTGACTGCCAATATTGTCGTCCCCATCCCCGAAATAAAGGGAAGATAAATGCGCGATCGACCCTTTATTAAGAACGGTTTCCCGGATACTCTCAAAGGTAAGCAGGTTCCCTTCTTTATCTTTTGGCCCTATAAAAACCGTATCATCGGGGAGGGCATAGGAATTGGTTACCTTGTTGAGCTCAAGAGCCAGAAATGCGTTGTCCGGGTCCTGTTCCAGGGGCCTCAATCTCAAAACCTCTTTGTAGTAGAAGTCGAGATGCCTGGCGGTTAGTTCATTCAGGTGTTCCCTGGTAGACTCCAGCAATTGCAGCCAGGTGAGATATAAGGCATAGCTTGGCTGGTGATTGGGCCAATCGCTCAGGTAATTGCTGAGGTACTTTTGTGAAAGCCTGGTAATGAAGGTGGAAGAAGCACTGATCTCATCTAAAATACTCGTGAAGAAGTTGTGCTGGCTTGCATATTTGATTTTTTTCAAATAGCCGCCCGGCGGGTCACCAAAAATGGACGTATCTTTTGGAATAAGGTTGTAGTACGTGTCAAAATCCGAAGTGTTCAAATATCTTTTTTCGGAAAGACCCGACAGTCCCAATGCTATGGCAGCTTCATGTCCGTAAACCGGTTCGTGAAAAATAGTCAGATCAAGAGGCACACTATCCTTTATGGGCCGCTGGGCCGGAGTTCCCTCCAGGGACGCCTTGTAGTAGGCAAAGGCCCTCGACTCCAGGGGTAGCAATTTGGCCTGGATATGGTTGAACAGGATGCTGTTGTATTCCTTATCTGCCTTTGTTACCTTAAAAAGCCGATCTGTCAGTACAAAGTAGGAAAATATGATGTCAAAAAGGCTTGTATACGCTTCTTTTAACCCGACAGTTTCTTTTTCAATATGAATTAGTTTTTCACGTATAAACAGCGATAATTCCTCAGGCCGGTAGCTCGCTGACAACGCCAACTGAGCACTGATATCAGCAGCAAAAAACGGTTTCATGGTTCCGGCGGGGGCATTATTTACAGCTGTGTATGCAATATGGTCTGAAAACTGCCTTGCCCAAACCATCCAATCCTCTTCGGCCTTGTCTATAATTTCAACGGACTCAGGACTCAGCTTAGCCAGGGCCCTTTGCCCCTGACTGGTGCCATTTCTGATTAAAGGGTTCTTATGTTCGGAGCAATCACTCATCTTATACTGCCAATGGATGGTTTGTGGTTAAAATGTTCATTTCTGTAGCCTCTTCACTGTAATAAGGAAAGACAAAATTGAACCTGCTGTTGGTTGCGCTAACGATGTATTCCAGTGAGATCAGCAACACCCCTTCATTTTGTCTGGAGTCATCCAGTGTTATTTTCTTAGCTTCTATCCTGGGTTCAAAGTAAAGGATGGCCGTTCTGATCCTATCCTTGATCATCGTTTTGGTGCCGGTGTCCAGGGATTCGAACAGGAGGGGTTCCATATGGCAGCCGTATTTAGGTTGCATGACACGTTCTCCCGGTCTTGTAGTCAGTAAGATTTCCAGGCTCTTTTGAATATCGTCGAACAAGCTGGTGGTTGCAACATGTCCCGTTTCCCGGTTGAATGCAGGAGGAAAACTCCAGCCTACCCCAATAAAGTCCTTTGCATTTTCCATGAGTACTTCTTTATCCGATTAATACAGTTGGCGACCCCATAACGATAATGCCGCCATGTGCGGTGGCATCTCCTATCCGCGCTGCCGGCATTCCACCGATCATGACTGTTGATGAGCCTGCAGTGATCGTATCCGGCGGGCCCACACAGGTACATAGATCACCCACCCTGGCGGCAGGAATCCCGGCAATTAATACGGTGGGCGCTCCGGGTGGCAGGATTGGACCGCCTACATGGGGTACACCTCCCGGATTAATCATCGGGCAAACATGCATGTCGGTTATCCTTGCTGCTGGTGCTCCCATATATCAATTTATTTGTACGATGCTCCCCTTGACCGCCGTAGAACCTCCCGAAGACAATTCGGCACCGGCACTCCCTTCCAATTTTGCCATAGCACCTCCCCCGATCTGGGCGTTGGCCCCTGCATCCATTTTTATGTCCACCGCGGCACTTAATTTTAAGTCCTTGACACTCTCTATGGCGATGCCATTACTGTCCAGAACGATTTTATTACCATTGCTGTCCTCCAGAGTAATGCTGGTATCATTGTCATTAAGAACTAATTTGTGTCCTGCCGGCGTTTCGACAGTGATAGAATTTTTGTCGTCGTCGAATAGGAGTATTGATCCTGATCTGGATCGAAAGCCCTTCTCATGATTGTCGTTGGCAGCTGTATATGGAGCGGGTTTATTACTGCTATGCAATTTGCCTAAAATAAAGCCGTAGCGGGGGTCTGCATTCAGGAATCCCACGATCACCTCGTCGCTGATCTCAGGGCGAAACACCCAACCCCTGTTATCACCGGCGTCCATGGAACACATGCGCATCCATGCGCCATCATCGCTTTCATGTACCATGGGTAACCGCACCTGTATCCTTTCCTCTCCGTCCGGGTCTTCCAAACCGGTAACTACGCCCACCTGGAGGCCATTCACGGCTGGCAATAAAGCCGATGCAAGAGGTTGTTCCAGTTTAAATTTTTCCGCGAAACGCCTGGGAGATTCCCCAAACTGCAAATGGGTTTCCCAATTCCCTTTTTCAATATGATGGCGTACCCCTGATATCATAACCTTGCCTTCAAAGCGCTCACCAACATTTTGCAACTCACATAATTGTCCCGGCATCGGGGTGTGAATGCCGTCTATTTTCAATCTGCCCCTTATCTTGGCCAGGCGCTGTTTTTGAAAGATCCCATTCGCCCAAATTTGGAGTTCAGCTTCGGATAACCCCGGATGTCTGATTTCCAATTCGTCATTTTGTGCGACCCCTGCCAGATCAGAGGCCGTAATATTACCTGCGGCCGGTACAGATGGATCCTGAGCCTCGCTGTTAATAGCCTCCTGATCCGCCGGGTTCCAACTGATGGATTTTAAGGCTTGATACTGGTCCCTGGCATCAATTTCAGCATCCAATTCTTTTATAGTGGCTCCGTAGGCCAGGGTCAATACCGGATCTTGTGTAAAGTCCGGGGATTTAAATGATATTTTTGTCCCATCTCCCGTGGTTACCCAAAAGCCATTTTCTTCAGCCCTGCAAAGCATAAAATCCCAATCCGTGCAATTGAACTGGACAATTTCCTTATGTGTGAATTCAGATGTGTCACCATCAAATGTAAGCCCGTGATCCCTGCAAATTTGACTGGCTATATCTGAATCTGTCATGTCGTGGAAGTAATTACTCTTCAATCTGGTAGACATTTTAATGGCCTCGTGCCGGCACTCCACCACCAGTACTGAGGCATTTTTTCTAACCTTTATGCTGTGTTTTACCGTAATTCCCTTGAAAATCGTTTCTTCCACGTTTCTATATCCGGCCAGAATCTCAATTTGTTTCCCAGGGATGAGTTCTGCGCTATCACTCGACGGAAATCCTTGTTCGGCAGCTGACCCGTCCTGAAACAGGATTGTCGCTTTCGCAATTCGGTTGATCTCTTTCTGGACCACAATGCTGAGCACATTGAATTGTTCAGACATTTTGTTGCCATCCAACATTACAGAGAATGTTGAAACCGATTTAGGTGCTATACTGGGTATGGTATTGACTTCGCTCATGCAACCGGGGTATTTTTTTCAATGGGTGGAAAAAAGATCTCGGTACCAGGTTGCAGCCTTCTGAAATTTGATAGCTTGTTGACCTGGGCAACCTGTAAATAATACCCGGAATTACCATAAATCCTATAACACATCAGGGGCAAGGTATCTCCGGCTTTTATAAGGCGGTAATGCGTAAGATCGGGCGATTCCCTCCGCTCTTCGGCAGTCCTCAGGTTATCCTCAATACTGCCGGTAAAAGTTACCTTACAAATGGCCCGCGTAGGTTTCCCGTCTGAGTTAAACAGCTTAAAATTGATATTTAAACCGGTACACCTGCCCTTGAACAACAGGCTGCCCCATAATATCTGGAAGTGCTTGGGCTCGTGGATATCACCTTCATATTTCAACAAAAGATCCCGCAGTTCTGTGATGTCATCCTCAATGGATTCCCTGGGGTTATCGTCTATAATTCCTGTACTATCGATCAATATTTCACCGGACCACTCCCCGGGTTTTGAGACTGAAAACTTTTGCTGGGCACTGCTGGTACCCTGGCCTTGTCCATCCTGATACTCCACCTTATAATCCAGGGCATAGGTCTCCGGGTTGAGCATGGCGGTATAAGTCTGCTGTTCTTCCGGCGGATCCGAGTAATCTGCATTCTTAAACGCTATGATTTTTAGCTTTTCTAGTTTACCAGAGGCCATTATCTTTCATTTTTATCATCAATGATCTTCATCACCTGTTCCATTACATCCTGAATCAATTTTTCAGGATTTGGTCTTTTTCCTGCATCCTGCTCCGAGGGTGCGGTACTGCTTCCTTCCCCACCTTCCGATTTTGCCTGATTAACCGATATTTTCACATTTAACTTTCCTATTTCTACAGCCATATTATCCCTTTTGAACTTTAAAATAATTGTACGCTATTTCCAGGGTTTCCACCATAACAGCGTTTTCAGATGCGTTTAAATCGCTGATATTCCATTTCCTTGGCCATGCTTTAAATACTTTCCATGTGAGGAGCGGCTCATGCTCATTATTCAAAAGGCTAATGGTAATATCGGCAGGTTCGTATTCCCTGTCATAAAGTGCTTTTTTGATCCACTTGATTAGGTCAGAATCCAATAACAATCCGCGTTTCAACGTAAGGTCAGAGAACTTGCTTCTTCCGGGAAGTTTGTGTTCAAAAAGGTTTTGACCCCCTTCCTTAATGTTCTCAACATCGAGCTCCATATTGAGTCCTCCAACGCTTTGAAAGCGGATATCATTGTCATTTCCTACATTGATAAACTCTACCCTGAAATGGAATCCGACGGGTGGATAATATCCACCTGCGGTATGTGTATCTACCTTAGCCACTATTTGTATTTAGGCGTTCCCTTATTCCACAATCTTAAGGCCTTCATGTGCCAGTTCCAGGGTCTCTACCGCAACTTCATTGCCATCTGATTTAAAATCACTGGCCTGCACCTTGATCGGGAATGCATTTTTGATACCCCAGGTCACCACAGGTTCATGTTCCTCGTTCAAAAGGCTGATCGTAATATCCCTTCGTTCAACCGTTGTTAGGCTTATGGTTTTCATCCAGGTATAGAATTCAATATCGCCTGTATAAGTGCCGCGTTTTAGCGTGATATTACTAAACTTGTGCATGCCCGGCATCCTGATTTTATGATACTCCGGACTGCTGCCTTCCCTGTATTCTATGAGTTCAACCTGAAAGTCCAGGCCGGTGACTTCTGTAAATCCAATTTTGCTTCCACCCCATTGAACTAAAAAGTGAAATTTTGGTAATGGATATGTTTCCATGATTATTTCTTTTGTTTAAAGATTAATTTATATGACTATAATACACGTGGATCAGGATTCTGCCAGTTTATGAGAGAACTGAAGTATGATAAACTCAGCAGGTCTCACTACAGCCATCCCAATTTCAACGATCATCCTGCCTTCCAGAATATCCACAGCCGACATTGTTTTACCCAAACCAACTGCTACGTAAAAGGCGTGTTCCGGCTTGGCGCCCTGCAAGGCACCTTGCCGCCAAAGATTCGTCAGGAAATTCTCGATCATCGTCTGCACCTTGATCCAGGTGTTGGCATCATTTGGTTCAAAGACAAAAGGTTCTGTTGATTTTTTACAACTCTCTTCCACCATATTAAAGAAGCGCCTTACACTGATATAGCGCCACTCATTGTCATTGCCGGCCAGGGTCCGGGCACCCCATACCAGGGTCCCTTTGCCGGTAAAACTCCGGATGGCATTAATGGATTTCCCGGCCACCGCATCCACATTGATATTGGCCTGTTCCTCATGGCTGATTGCCACCGAGGGCTGACTGATGGAGCTAAGGCTCACATTGGCCGGCGCCTTCCATACGCCCCTGGTATTATCCACTTTCGCGTAAATACCGGCAACAGCCCCACTGGGAGGTAATGTATTGATGTATTTTGTGATATGCTTTACAATATTGCCAATGACAGGATGCTTTTCGTACAAAATATCCTGGGCTGCCTTCTTATAGCTTCCCGCAGCATTCGAAATTGCATCTGCATAGGCGATCAATTTTTCAAACGCCCCTAAAACATCATTGGCAACCTGCTTTGCCATTGATGGTCGCTCTCCGGTAACAGAATAATCCCCGTAGTCCTTTACAAGGGCAGCAATGTCGCCAAGATCGGTCGGTACACCGAGCCAATCTATACTTAAGCCGGGATATAATCCTTCAACGGTTGCTTCATTCGTCGTATCATTTAAGTCAATTACATCCGCATTTTTATCAATGGATATAATCCCCTTTGCGCCACCTCTGAGCATACTTTCGGATTTCGCATATGTGTTTAAATCATTTGCAATTTGACTGGATGCATCCAACCCGTCATACAATGCCTGAAAGCCTAAAATGGTATTTCTGCAAAAAGCAAAGAGCGATTTTAATGTTGATTTTGCCGTCCCTGATGTAGTTGCCGCATCAACTGCTTTTTTAAACTCCAGATACTTCTCCTTTAAATTGGGGGCCACAGTACCGCCTCCCAGCGTACCGTTAGACTGTGCAGCTTTAACGGTGTCTAAAAAGTCTGCGACCAACGTAACCTCAGCATTTGCTGCCTCGTAGTTGCTTATTAATTCCAGGTGTTCGCTGTCTGAAGAAAGATTTTGTAATGGGACAGCAGTCGAAGTTGAATCTTCAATATTGCCCTGGAAAGTACCCAGGTCTACTTCCCTGGGATAGGTAGCAACCACATAAGGGGTATAGGCCCCACCATATTTTAAGTCATTGATCCCTACATTGTTCCTGAAATTAGAAATAGCTTCATCCAGGTCTCCGTCTATGTTTTCCTTCAGATCGAAAAGGCCTACCCGGTCCATCAATTTCGCACACTGTTGTAGGGCCATCTGCTGCAAACTGTAAAAACCTCCGTCATCATTGCCATTGGTAACTACGTTGATGGCATCCGGGAACAGGATTATGGTGGGCTCATCATACTTTTCCAACGCTTTTACACCTGCGCGCAACCCGGTGGGAGGGGCCGCATTTTCATCGCCATATTCCGGTGCTGTTCCATACAAGTCAACTGATACTATGTAACAGTCGCCGCCTCCGTTGTCAAAAAACATCCGCAGGCTGTCGTACATCAGGTATCTGACATCGTTGGCAATACTGATGGTATCCACGGCAAAGTTATTGTTCTCATCTACGATGACATCAATATCATCTATGGGATTGTCGCCCCCGTAATACTCTCTGAATTCCAATAATGAAGAAATACGGGTGGGTTTCATCAGAAGGGATTCTCCCCTCTTCTCTGCTTTTTCCGTGTAACCCACAAAGGCGGGAATCGCCGTTTCAACCTGGGCAACGGAAGGTGGTAGTTTCGGTATTTCCTCAACATAGACACCCGGTGTTTTAAAAACTGTGGCCATAATGTGTGATTTTAAGTGATTCTATAAATTCAAAAATGTTTCGCTTACGATATATCTATTTTCATTGTCTAAAATGGACAACTTCTGATGTCCTGGTGTTTTGGTTTTTTTTAAAACATCGGAGCCATCATAACTGACGGAGATCGTATCAATGGATTTCTCGTTCATCCGCACCGGTAATTTGCTTTGGAATATGTTGCCCCCGAGGTTGTCAAATTCTATGGTTCCGTCATCATCGGTAATATTGGTTACCTTGTTGGTTTTGCATATGTATTTTAACAGGTATTGTGCAGGGGCGAACCTGATCCTGTAGTTGCGTGTTTCAACCTCCGTATTGGCCGGAGCAACCATAAAAAAAGTACCATTATCCTTGATGAACCGGTACTTATCAACCGTTGCATAACCATCATTATGTATGGTAATAAGTCCTAAATAGGGCCGCCAGTCGTTTTCTAACCTGAAATACAGAAATACCTCCTGGGCATTGATGGTTACGCGATAAATTCCATCTGCGAATGGCTTGTTAATTTCATCGTAGAAATTCAATAACACATTTTCCAGATCGGCATTCGTTGGATTTGTCTCCGGACCTATGATGGTTTTCTTAAGTTCCTTGTCAAATTGCTGTGTACCGGGGTCGTATTGGAAGTAAGTGATCTCCACGGCAGCAGACGGAATGGTCAAAGGCATGATCTTTTCAGGTCCGGTAAATAACAATTCGGTGGCCGGGGAGGCGTAGCTCACCTTTTCCAGCTGCCTGAATTGGGCCGAATTATTTAAATTGCCGGTATTGGCATCAATTTTTTTGAGGCATTCATAGGCTATATCAGAGCCGCTCCTGACAAGGTCGTTATACCTGTACGCATTCGCAACATTAAAAGGAGGCAATTTTTCATTGAGGTATAATATATCGTTTACGGATTTCTCATTCCCATCAAGAATGGAATTTGCATTGCTGAAATATAATTTTCGGTTATAGGGATCGCCTGATCTGTAATTTGTAATTTCAGCAAAATCGAATCCTATCACCTCCAGAAAAAACTGAAGTTTAAAGTCATTGGACAATTTTAACAACGGGGTGTCATTATCCAGGTGCCTGACCAGAACAAATAATTTATTCTGAATAAATTTTGCAATTAATCCCGCACCTCTGAGCAGACTTTCTGTTTCCGACGTTGGTACAATACGAAACAATTGCGGCCGGGACTCTGAAAAATAGTCGTGCTCTATTTCTATGGTGAATACAGGGGTATATCTCATCTGTTATCTATCCTTAAAACTATTTCAACGGGCCCGCAATGGCCGTTTTTTGCATCTCAATCTCTGTTATCAGGCCTCCTTCGGTTTGGTTGGCCTCATCCGCGATCGTCACAAGTTTCATTTTGTACAAAACCGATGGCAGGTATTTTCCGCCCAACGTACTCCACAAATGGTTAATCTGCTCAAAATTCATTGTGTAGAGTTCAAGGTGTAATTTCTCAATTCCCGGATCCAGGGATGGAAAACTTATACCGGTAAAAAAATTGGTGCTCTGAAAACATTGAATGACGTTTGAGATCCTGCTAAGGTCTGCAGGGTAGTCACTGGAATATGCCGAAAACAAGAGGTATAAATTGACCAGGATTTTTGGATTGGCCTTTATAACTTTGTCTACCTGTCGGTAAATTCCATCCGGGTTTTTGGAAATCCGGTCTTCTTCAATATTAACGAGCGTTATGATGATATCGGAGATATCATCCCCATCATTGGGTTCCCCGCCGTCAACGATTTTAGCAATATTGCCCAGCGAGACATATTTTTGGGTGGAGGGCCCAAGCAATCCCTGAAAAAATAGATTAGTCTGTTCTTCAATGAAAGACAAAGCTCTACTTATCATAATGCAATCGATAATTAAAAAACTATGTTCCGGGGGAAAAGCCTGGTTTGGTACCTAAAAAATTGGAGAAGTCTGGTTGTATGCTTACAAGTTTCAAAGAATTACCGTTCGAAACAATCCCCAAAAATGGGGATTTTTATAAGGGAAGGATTCCACTAAAGTTCTATCACTTTAGAGGCTTTTTTGATGAGTTGTGCTGTATTTCTCACCTGAAATTTCTCAATGAGATGTTTCCTGTGTGATATGGCCGTATGATTGCTGATGTAGAGCTTGGCTGCGATTTGTTTTGAAGAAAAGCCGTCGGCAATTAGTTTTAGCACCTGTTCCTCCCTTGGGGAAATGGGAGTAACGAAATTATAAGCTGCTACGGAAGAATAATCTGCCTGCCCGCCTGCCAGACATTGTTCTATCTTCTCCCTCGCCGAAACATCGAAAAAATAATTGGTCGCCAGCGTAAAGCCTTCTATTGTGTTGAGAACAATCTCGTGTTTTATGCAAACCATTTCATGTAAACAATTTGCTATGTGGTAGTGAAGGGTTATGGCGTCCCCGTTCCCGGGAGCGGATAAGAAGGTAGTCATCCGGGTTTTAACCAAAAGAGATTCCTCCGGTGCAATCTGCTTATACCAGCTTTCCCAGCCACCTTCGAGTACATTGAGGTAGTTTTTACCCACTATTTTTTTGAACGCATCATTGCAATACAAAAATGCATCTTCTTCAAGGTGATAAATGACGATGATAAGATTTTTTGAAGCCTCACAGGCACTGAGAATTTTTGAGAATTTAGATAAAAAAGTCATTCCGTATTGTTCCTTAGGTTTTAGGAGGTGACTTATTTCTATCAAATCGTGCATTGGTGGGGCATTTATATAAATATACTTTCTTGCCCCTTACCCAATTTATAAAAATGTGTGATTGGTAAGTAAAACTTTATAAACCGTATTTTTTGTACGATTTACAGTATTACTCGCCTTAAAAAAAATAATCCAAACCCCTACAATTCTCTCCAGTCATTCATACAAATCACAGTTCCAAATTCATACTTCCATTAATTTTATCATAATGGAAATTTAAGTCAAATTATATATCCAAAACTGCAGGTACCTTTTCCCAAATCTATGTGGTCATATTCAGGCAATTCACAAAGGTTGCATGACCCCCTGCCATGTATGCAAACCAAAACCATATCGGTCTCACGGACGCCTGCAGTGATCTAACTATCTTTCATTTGCAGATCGATCAATTGATCAAACATCAGGATGGCTGCTCCTTCTCCTCTTCCTGGGTACTTAGATGATCTGTCGGTAACACATTCAATTGTTCCTGGTCGAAGTCTTTCCTGTCGAGATGACCCGAAGCATATTGATCGGCAATCAATTTAAGACAAGGTGACCGGGCAGGTTTTCCACCCGCTCACATCCCAGTTGTTCCATCACCTGCTGCATTTGCATCTTTAGGAGGCATATTGTATGCTCGCCACCTTTTTCTCCCAGGGCACCCACACCATACATAAAGGACCTTCCCATTAAGGTGAATTTTGCACCGCTTGCCAGGCTCCTCGCAATATCCGGGCCTGAGCGCATGCCACTATCCATCATTACGGTGATCTGGTCCCCGTATTTTTTTGCAATCCTCATCAGCGGTTTAATGGTCGATTCCCCAACATCCAATTGTCTGCCACCGTGGTTGGAAACAATAATTCCATCGAGCCCCAATGAAATGGCTTTTTCCGTATCCGATTCCGTGGCCACGCCTTTTAAAACCAATGTGCCCTGCCAGCGGTCACGGATGGCGGCTATCTTATCTTCTGTCATCCGCTTGGCAAAAGTCTGGTTCATGAATTGACCCAGTCCTTTCAGATTAAGCCCTCTGGGCATATACGGCTTCATGGTTTCAAAATTGGGTTGCCCGTATTTCAGGGTCTGCAACGTCCATTTTGGTTTTTTGAGGATCTGGAGCATATTACGTGCGGTCATTTTCGGTGGCATCGAAAGCCCGTTCCTGATGTCCCCTGGCCGGAAACCATAGGTAGGCACGTCACAAAGCAATACCAGCACCGGACAGCCTGCCGCTTCCGCCCGATTTATGATGTCATCTCTTACGGATTCTTCTGCAGGATGATACAATTGAAACCAAGCCCTTCCTTCGCTGAGTTCACTGGCACGTTCAATATTCATCGTGGTGACGGTACTTAATATAAAGGGGATATTGTGTTTGCAGGCCGACCTGGCCAGGATCTCTGAGGCGTTGGGCCACATTAAACCCTGCAACCCTATGGGCGCCACTCCAAATGGGGCATCGTACGTATGCCCGAACAATCTGGTTTTCATATCTGCACCCGTATAAGTGTCCAGGTATTTAGGCGACAATTCAACTTCCCTGATATCTGCTGTATTCTTATACAGATTAACATCTTCATTGCAGCCGCCATCGAGGTATTCGAATGCGAATTTTGGCATACGCCGTTTGGCGCGGGTTCTGAGGTCATCCACTGTGGGATATCTCGAATCGAATTTTATTTCGCGGATCCTTCCCATTTCTATTTGGACGTAATGACCCCGATTTCTGCAAAGGAGGCTCTGGGGTCTTCTCCATGTACCTTTATCGCTTTCAACTTAATAAACCTGGCTTTCACTGCTTCAAACAAAATGGTTTGTTCTATGGGATTATTGGCAATATTACTGAACTCACCTTTGGCTACCCTCCGCCAATTCCTAGTATCCGTACTGATATAAAATTCGTATTCTGTGAGAATACCAAAGGGATATCGTTCCTGCATGGGCCAATACGTAAACCCCTTCAGAATATGGTCTTTTCCCAGGTCAATACTAATTTCCCTGTCCATGCCCTGCTCTTCGCCGGTGTTCCAAAAAGTACCCGGATCCTCATCGATCATCTCTTTGGCTTCCTGCGGTTTCCCAGATGATACCCCAATGACTTTCCAATCTTTTTTGGGGATATCAAAATACCTTGTTACGGCATTTGTTTGCTGCCGGTCTTCCTTATTGAATGCAATCGCCCTGACCGTCGTCGGACCATGGACCAAAAAGGGATTAGTAAACCTGATTGAATGAACCGACGGATCGGTGCCATCCAGGGTATAGTAGACCTCCACATTTTTATCCGGTACTTCAAAGGACACAAATCCGTCCGTATTTCTTTGAACAAATGGTTCAACCAAGAGGTTCGGGGCACGGTATAATGCGAATTTTGAAATGGTCGGGGGACCTTTGGCCCTTAATATCCTTAACCGGATCTTTGACGCCTGCACGACATCAAATCGTAAGATTCGTTTGTACCCAATGGTGGTCTGCCGGTCTATTTCCTTCCAATTCCCATCCACCTCAGCTTCCACCGAGAATTCCTGTACCCGCTGCCCCAGAGGGATATATTCCTGAAGCAG
>DATGCB010000126.1:0-3165 GCA_035312365.1 Eudoraea sp.
GATGGATGGCAAGGATAAGGTAAAGAAAGTGCCCGTAGAGGTGGCCTTCATGCTGGACGATAAGATAGCCATAAAAGGCGATCTTGAAAACATTCAAAAGGTGGTAGCGGCCGGATCGGGATACCTGACAGAGTACTCTACGGTCAAAGTGGTTGATGATAACGAAAAAGTCACTGCGGTCCATAATTAATTCTTAACAATAGAAAAATGAAAAACATTATATCATTTTTTGTCAAAAACGCCTCATTTACCATCGTATGCCTCATGGCCATTCTTGCACTGGGCATAAACTCGCTGGTAAACATGCCTCGGGGCGAGGACCCGGAAGTGAACTTCCCCCGGTTCTTTGTAGTTGCAGTATATCCCGGTGCATCCCCGCTTGACATGGAGGATCAGGTAGTGGAGCCTTTAGAAAACCGCATTAATGAACTTGATGATCTGAAAAAGTTCAGAAGCACCATAGAAGATGGCCTTGTTGTTATTGACGTGGAGTATGAGTTTGATGTAGATCGGGACGAAAAATACTCTGAAATTGTTCGGGAGGTCAATGCTGCCAGAAACGAACTGCCGGAAGACCTATATCTTTTGGAAGTGCAGGAATTCAACTCATCCGATGTGAACATTTTTCAAATAGCACTCATATCCGAGACCGCTTCCTATGCTGAAATGGAAGAAATCGCGGAGAACTTTGAAGAAGAACTGGAAAAAGTATCAGGATTCAAGAAGGTGGAAACCTGGGGGTATCCCGAGCAGGAAGTAAGGGTAGAATTGGATCTGCAAAAAATCGCCCAGCAAGGAATACGCCTTGACTATATATATGGCGCACTGCAGTCAGAAAATGTAAACATCCCCGGTGGGGCCATTAACATGAACAGCAGACGATTCAATGTGAAAACCAGTGGGGACTATGAAGACCTTGAGGATATTCGCAATACCGTGGTTTTTGCGGATAATTATAAGATCATTAAGCTTCGCGACATTGCCACGGTAGAGCTTTCCTACGAAGAAGAGCACCACCGAACCCGGTTTAACGGCCATAAAGCGGTATTAATAACCGCCAGCCAGAAAGACGGAAAAAACATATTCGATGTAGGTAATGATGCATGGCCGATCATCGAGAAATTCAAATCGACCCTTCCGGACCATGTGGATATGGTGGTCAACTTTGACCAGTCCGAAAACGTGAAGTACCGGTTGAAGAGCTTTGCGAGGGACTTTGGTATCGCAATTTTATTGGTGATGATTACCCTATTGCCGCTCGGAACACGTGCATCCCTGGTGGTGATGATCTCCATCCCACTTTCTCTGTCCATCGGTCTGTTTGTGATGAATATGCTTGGATATACCATTAACCAGCTCAGCATTGTGGGTTTGATCGTGGCATTGGGAATACTGGTTGACGATGCTATTGTGGTGGTAGAGAATATTGAGCGGTATTTAAGAAACGGAGCAACAAAGATGCAAGCCTCTATTGAGGCCGTAAAACAGATAGCCATGGCAGTGATAGGGGTTACCGCCACTTTGGTGGTATCCTTTCTTCCGCTATTGTATCTTCCCGGAGGTTCGGGAGATTTCATCAGGGGCTTGCCTATGGCAGTAGTTACTACTGTGATGGCTTCTCTGCTGGTCTCATTGACCATTGTGCCCTTTATTTCCAGCCGTGTTCTGAAGACACACACCGGGACCGGTGAGGGAAACATTTTCATGAGGGCGCTACAGGGGTTTATAGACAACTACTATTCAAAAGTACTGGACGCTGCGCTGGCAAGGCCATGGCTTACTATATTGCTGGCAGGTGGTTTATTGCTCGGATCATTTGGTTTGGTCCCTGTTATCGGGTTCAGCCTTTTCCCAAAATCCGAAAAACCACAATTTCAGATCAATGTGGAGTTGCCTATCACGGCCAACCTGGACGAAACAGATCGGGTCGTCCAGTATATTGAAGGAGTGCTGCTGGAGCGGGATGATATCCCTTATTTTACGTCCAATGTCGGAGCGGGCAACCCTACTGTCTACTACAACGTGAGACAGCGAAACGAACAACCTAATTTCGCTCAATTATTTGTCCAGCCTAATACTCATTCCTATGAGGAGAAGGAAGTGATCATTGATGAATTACGGGACAAATTCAGTCATTACCCCAACGCCAGGATACAGGTGATTGATTATGAGCAAGGCCCACCCCTGGAGGCCCCTGTAGCCATCAGGATTTTTGGAGAAGATCTGGATACGCTAAGGAGCCTGGCAATCCGTGTGGAAAAAATCATCGAGAACACCCCTGGTTCCCAGTATATAACTAATCCCATCGCGAACAAAAAAACGGACTTGAAGATCAGCATCAACAAGAAAAAGGCGGGATTGTACGGAATACCGACAGCAGCTATTGACCAAACGGTACGAATGGCCATTGCCGGCTTGCCTATGGCAGAATTTTCCAAAGGGGAAGGCGAGGATAAAATCGATATTGTGGTTACCCTGCCCCGGGAAAAGTTCCCTACCATGAAGGTACTCGATAATCTGTATGTGTATTCCTATACAGGGAAAGCAATCCCGTTGCGACAAGTGGCAGACATTACCTTCGAATCCGATTTTTCGAGAATTTACCATTATGATGAAGCACGGTATACTTCTGTAAATGCCTATGCGGTAAGTGGTGTCAAATATGCCACACTCAACGCAAGCATCATACAGCAGCTTGATCAGATGGAATTCCCGGAAGGATATTATTATAAAGCGGCGGGAGAGCTTGAAAATGCAGATGATGCATTTTCAGGGGTTGAGATTGTAGGGATGATTGCCGGAGTACTCTTTTTATTGATCTTAATCCTTGAATTCGGATCTTTCAAAAGTTCAATGATCGTGCTTTCTGTCATACCACTGGGTATGATTGGTGCTTTTATCGCACTTTGGCTCACAGGTAATCCATTGTCCTTTACAGCTGCTGTAGGGTTTATTGCTCTCATAGGAATTGAAATAAAAAACTCCATTCTGTTGGTAGATTTTACGAATCAGCTACGGTCCGAGGGCATGGAACTGATAGAAGCCATCAAAAAGGCGGCAAAAACAAGATTTGTCCCCATTACACTGACTACCCTAACCGCTACTTTGGCCCTGGTGCCTTTGATTTTGGATGCCAACCCATTGTATTCGGGGCTTGTAGTGGTG
>DATGCB010000127.1:0-8456 GCA_035312365.1 Eudoraea sp.
TAATTGATTCAGTTCTTTTGAGGATAATTTCTTTAATAGATCATCTTCGGTCCTTTGGATGACCTTATCCATTTTCAGCAGCTCTTTTTTGCCCTGGTCCGTAATTGTTATTTCAACCTTCCTGCGATTTGAAGGGCATACAATTCGGTCTACATAGCCTTTAAACAATAATTTGTCTACCAGTCGTGTAGTATTGCTCATTTTTGTTATCATCCGCTCGTTTAAGGTCGATAAGTTGGCCGGGTGTCCGTGTCGCCCTCTAAGAATCCGCAAGACATTGAACTGTTGGGGTGATACGTCAAAAGGTTTTAAGGCATGTGTAATGGCATCTGTAATGATATTGTTCACTAACATGCAATGAATGATCGTCCTGCTCTTTAAAGGAATTTTCTTATCGGTCCGTATAACTTGCTCAACATTCATGTACTTACAAATATTGTATATACAAATGTAAATGAAAAGGAGGTGTATGGACAAATATTTGAGAATAAAGTTTTGTTAAATCTTTTGCATGCACCACCTCGTATATTAGATTTTGTCGGAGTCACTGCCGTCCAGCCTGCCCGGAATGAAATATACACAGAGGTTACGACCGCCGGTAGCCGGAGAAAAAAAGTTTGTCTTCAAAGATTTATTTTCACCAAAGCCGCAGGAAATTCTCCGGGATTTCTATTTTTGCATGAGCAAAATGAGATCAATATGGCAGATTTAACACAGGAGGAGTGGGCCACCCAATTAGAAAATGATAAGGATGCCTTTCTTTTGGATGTTCGTACCCCGGAAGAGGTTGAGGAAGGATATATTCCCGGCGCAACCAGTATCGATATCTACCTGGGGCAGGAATTTCTTGATGAAGTGGAAAAACTGGACAAGGATAAAAACTACTACATCTATTGCAGAACCGGCAATCGAAGCGGACAGGCCTGTGCCATTATGAATGGATTGGGGTTTGCCAACACCTATAATCTGCTGGGTGGAATTAATGAGTGGGAGGGTGATATCGTGGAATAGGCCGATATTGCCTGTTATTCTTCCGCCTCTGGCCCGTGCCTGATGCAGCTATCAGGGGATCTTAAAAGAGGAACCTTTTGCAGCAACCGAGGCCAGAGTATTACACTGCACTAAATTTAACAGTCGTTTAAGGCGATTCTGCAATTCACTTGCGGCGCTTACCAATACTTTTAGTGCAGGAAGGGGGGTTCGTTACATGCGAGAGGATCTGCTACATTATATCTGGAAGCACCGCAAGACCAGAATATCGGGTTTATTTACTTCTAAAAATAAACAGATTACGGTATTGAATACTGGTACTCACAATCATTTGTCGGGCCCTGATTTCTTTAATGCCCAACTTCGCATTGGGGGACAACTATGGGCAGGGAATGTAGAGATGCACGTAAAATCATCCGATTGGTATGCACACCATCACGAGAGTGACCCCAACTATGATAATGTTATACTTCATGTTGTTTGGGAAAATGACGTGGAGATATTTGGCAGGGACAACGTTGAAATCCCTGCGTTGGAACTCAAAAATTTCATATCAAAAAGGGTTCTGTCAAATTATTATCATCTCTTTAAGAGCCGTACCACCAGTTTTAACAATTGTGAAAAGGACATTGGCACTGTAGATCAGTTTGTATTGGGTCACTGGATGGAGCGGATGTATTTTGAGCGTCTCGAAGAGAAATCGGAATTGATCTTTGAGCTTTTGAAAAGTGCCAAAAATAATTGGGAAGAAGTACTCTTTGTTCTTTTGCTTAAAAATTTCGGGCTTAAGATCAATGGGGAGGCATTTCTAAGTTTGGGAAAAGCGCTGGATTTCAGGATGGTGCGAAAGATCAGCAATAATACACTCCAATTGGAAAGTGTTTTTTTCGGGATGTCAGGTTTCCTGGATCGCGGGGGAATTAATGATGCCTACTTTCTTGAGCTGCAGAATGAATACCGCTATTTAAAACAAAAATTTAAACTGAATGAAACCGCGGTCCTGGGACCACAATTTTTCAAACTGCGCCCCCAAAATTTTCCAACAATACGCCTCTCTCAATTTGCCACCTTGTACAGGAAACAGTTTCTGTTCAGCAAAGTCATGGAGGCCGGCACCCTAAAGGATTATTATCAGATACTGCGGGTGTCTGCAAGTAAATACTGGAATAGCCATTATACCTTCGGGAAGGAATCCGGGGAACAGGAAAAAAAGATGGTAACACCGTTTATTGATCTTCTCCTTATCAATACAATCCTGCCATTAAAATTCTGCTATGCCAGGCATAAGGGGCTTGAAGTGCACGAGAAAATCCTCCGGATCGCTGTGGAGATAAAAACGGAAAAAAACAGTACTGTGGCGAATTTCAAAAAATACGGAGTCCCTGCAATGAATGCTAAGGATAGTCAGGCACTGCTACAACTATATAATGATTATTGCTTAAAAAACAAATGCCTGCAATGTGCAGTAGGTATGCAATTATTAAGTGGAAAATAGTATTTTTAGGCGATGAATATATTCTATCAACTATTGTATTATTTCCAGAAACGTGGATTTGAAGTCTGCAGGCGAATTGCGGAACGTCTTGGCATCAGGGCCAGGGTAGTCAGGACATCTTTTATATATCTCACTTTTGTAACCCTGGGATTTGGCTTTGCACTGTATCTTTTTCTGGCCTTCTGGTTAAAAATAAAAGATCTGGTCCATACCAAGCGAACTTCTGTTTTTGACTTATAACATGATAAAACTATTTCGCTCCAAAATATATCTGGCCCTTGTTCTTATGACGGCCGTACTTTTAACCGGGGTTTTAGGCTATCGTCTTATATCCGAACTAACCTGGGTAGATGCCTTTTACATGACGATCATCACGGTAACGACCGTAGGTTTCTCTGCGATCGGCCCCATGGACACCGAGGAAAAGATTTTTACCGTAGTTTTAATCATTCTCAGCGTTTTTATTTTTGCATTTGCCATATCGGTAATTACCGAATATATTTTAAGCAGAAACTCCCTGCAACTCCTAAAAAAGAAGAAAGTGAAAAACATGATCAGCAATTTGTCCAGCCATGTCATCATATGTGGTTTTGGCCGTAATGGAATGCAGGCGGCGGAACGCCTCAGAGCCTACAAGAGACCTTTTGTTGTTATCGAAAGAGACAAGGATGTCATTGAAAAATATGAAGATGAGGTGCTTTTTGTAGAGGGGGATGCCAATGATGACGAAGTCCTTATCGATGCCGGTATAGAAAGTGCCCAATATCTTATTGCGGCATTGCCCGATGATGCCGCCAACCTTTTTGTGGTCCTGTCTTCTCGTCAATTGAACAGGGACCTTTTTATTATCAGCAGGGCGTCTTTGGTTACCTCCCAAAAGAAATTGCAGCTGGCAGGAGCCGATAAGGTGATTATGCCAGATAAAATCGGGGGAGATCACATGGCTTCCCTGGTAGTTATGCCGGATTTGATCACTTTCATGGATAAATTATCTACGGAAGGGGAGCATAACACCAATTTGGAGGAAGTGCCCATTGAGGATTTTGCCGGCCAGATAAATTGCAATTCCCTCCGCGATCTCGACTTGAGGAGGAGAACAGGATGCACTATTATCGGATACATTGAACCCAATGGCAATTACATTATTAATCCTGAGGCCGACATGCCATTAGAGCCAAGAAGTAAGGTGATTGTATTGGGCAGGCCGGAGCAAATTAATAAACTCAATGAGATGTTCCATATAGATTAACATTTAGGCATTATATTTGACGATGTAGCTAATTTTTATGATATTGCCGTGCTACAAACCAATAAGGTAAACCAAAAGCAGAAATTATGAAGTTAAAACTTCTTCCCTTCTTTATCATCCTATTACCCTTACTTACTTTTTCACAGGAATCCGCGGACATCGGTCTGGATGAACGAATCAATGCATGGTTTGAGCCAATTACAGCGGTATGGGAGAGTATTGTTTTTTGGATAGTACCCGGAACCGGTGTACCTCTTATTGTGATGATTCTGGTATTTGGAGCCACTTTTTTCACCCTGTATTTCGGCTTTGTCAATATTCGAAAATTTCCATTGGCGATCAATGTGGTTCGTGGAAAATACGATGCTGTTGAAGAACCTGAAGGGCATGGTGTTGAAAAGGCAGAGGTAAATATTGTAGGTGGTGATATTGCCGATACCATTCGGGATGAAAGTCATCTTGGGGAAGTAAGTCATTTCCAGGCGCTCGCAACCGCCGTTTCGGGAACGGTAGGATTGGGTAATATCGCTGGGGTTGCCCTGGCCATTGCCATCGGTGGGCCCGGTGCTACCTTTTGGATGATCCTGTGTGGGTTGCTCAGCATGTCTACCAAGTTCGTAGAATGTACTCTGGGCGTAAAATACCGGGATGTGGACGAAAACGGGACGGTCTATGGAGGTCCCATGTATTATTTGTCGCGAGGGCTGACAGAAAGGGGATTTACAGGTCTGGGGAAGGCTTTGGCCGTGATTTTTTCAATTCTGTGTGTTGGTGCTTCCTTTGGAGGTGGAAATGCAGTGCAATCCAATCAGGCAGCCGAGCAATTGTCCGCCATGATGGGATGGGAAGGAGGATCTTCCGGATTTGTCATTGGGCTTGCGTTGGCTTTTATAGTCGGGATAGTGATCATCGGGGGCATAAAACGAATTGCGTCGGTTACTGAAAAAATAGTGCCTTTTATGGCCATTATTTATGCGGTTGCCTGCCTTGTGGTGATTTTTGCAAATTACGCATATATAGATGATGCCTTTGGCCTGATCTTTAAAGGGGCCTTTACCCCTGAAGCCGGACTGGGTGGTTTGTTTGGGGTACTCATTGTTGGTTTCAGAAGGGCTGTTTTCTCGAATGAAGCAGGTGCAGGTTCTGCAGCTATTGCCCACTCTGCGGTGAGGACCAAATATCCGGCGAGTGAAGGCATCGTGGCATTGCTGGAGCCCTTCATCGATACGGTGGTTATCTGCACGATGACTGCCTTGGTCATAATCTTCTTTAACAGTGGTGGTATCTTTGAATATGGCGGTGACGGAGCCGGGAATGTACTGGTAGACGGAGTGTCCATGGGAGGGGTAAATTTAACGTCGATGGCTTTTGAATCGGTAATACCGTGGTTCCCATATGTGCTGACGCTTGCCGTTTTGTTGTTTGCCATTTCAACGATGATATCGTGGTCCTATTACGGATTGCAATCCTGGAAATATTTGTTCGGGAGAAGTAAAATGGCCGATTTAACCTATAAATTACTTTTTATTTGTTTTGTCGTTATTGGCGCTGCCGCCTCAATGGGCGCTGTATTTGCTTTTTCGGATGCCATGATCCTGGCTTTGGTATTCCCGAATATGATTGGCCTGATGATCCTGTTTCCACGCGTGAGGGACGAGTTGAACAAATATCTGGATGCCATTAAAACCATTGGAAAATAAAAAATCTTCTTAAAAATATCAGGTCCCATTTCGCCTTCAACAAACAGGAGCGAAGTGGGATTTTCTTTTTGCTCCTGTTAATCGTTTTAATTCAGTTCGTTTATTTCCTTGTGATGGCCGAGGTATCTGCTGGTCACCATGAGGCTTTTACGGTAGATGCCCGGACCCAGGCTGAGATTGATGTTTTAAAAGAATCGCAATTGGAAAAGGACCGTGTAAGCATCTTCCCATTCAATCCAAATTATATAAGTGATTATAGGGGTTATGTTCTCGGGATGACCTCAGCCGAAATTGACAGGTTATTACAATTCAGGGGGCGGAACAGGTTCGTTTATTCAGGGAAGGAATTCCAGGCAGTCACGCTGATCTCCGATTCATTGCTGGCCCGGATTTCACCGTATTTCAAATTTCCGGAATGGACGCGGCGGGCGGATGCATCGGGGGATTTGAGCAGGATGTTAAAAAACGATAAAAACAATTCCGCGGAGATGATAGATCTGAACAGGGCAACCGCGGCAGAACTGAGTAGTATACGTGGCATTGGTGAAGTACTCTCGGCCAGGATTATCAGGTTCAGGGACGCTTTGGGTGGCTTTCTGGTAAGCGACCAATTGTACGACGTATATGGCCTCGATTCTGTTGTGGCTCAGAGGGCATTAAAAAAATTCGGGGTGGTTCAGAAACCCGAGGTTGAGAAAATTGATCTGAATACGGCGAGCAGGGAGGAACTGGCCCGGCTCATTTACCTCTCGTATAATGTGGCAGCGGCCATTGTGGCCTATCGGGAGGATGTCGGACAAATTGATTCGTTGAACGAATTAAAGCAGATAGAAAATTTTCCGGAGAATAAGATTGACAGAATAGCTTTATATTTGCGGTTATAAAATATGCCCGGAATGATCACGGATACCATGTCTACCATGCAGTTTGATTTCTCTGAAACCCAGGAAATGGTCGCTGCTTCGGCTAAAGAATTTGCCGAGCAGTTTATCAGACCCCATGTAATGGAGTGGGATGAGGCCCAAACATTTCCACTGGACGTTTTTAAGAAGGCCGGGGAAATGGGTTTTATGGGCGTGTTGGTGCCGGTATCCCTGGGAGGATCGGGATTGGGTTACCATGAATACGTGGCAATCATCGAAGAAATTTCCAAAGTTGACCCTGCGATCGGGTTGTCAGTGGCCGCCCACAATTCCCTTTGTACAAATCATATCCTGTCTTTTGCCAATGATGCACAAAAGCAACGATGGATTCCGAAGCTGGCCACTGCGGAATGGATCGGCGCGTGGGGCCTTACGGAACACAATACAGGGTCCGATGCGGCGGGTATGAGCACAACGGCCGTTCAGGAAGGAAATAGCTGGATATTGAACGGTGCCAAGAATTTTATCACCCATGGTATAAGCGGTGATATTGCCGTAGTGGTCGCCAGAAGCGGAAAGAAAGGAGACAGCCGTGGAATGACCGCCTTTGTGGTGGAAAAGGGAACCCCGGGTTTTTCCAGCGGTAAGAAAGAAAACAAACTGGGTATGAGGGCCAGTGAAACCGCGGAATTAGTTTTTGATAATTGCAGGATCCCCGATGAAAACAGACTTGGCGCGATTGGCGATGGATTTGTACAATCCATGAAGGTTTTGGACGGGGGTAGAATATCCATAGGCGCGCTTTTCCTGGGAATTGCCAAGGGAGCTTATGAAGCGGCTTTGAAATATTCCAAGGAGAGGGTGCAGTTTGGGAAACCCATAAGTGAATTTCAGGGGATCTCCTTTAAACTGGCCGATTTGGCCACCGAGATCGAAGCGTCAGAATTGCTGTTGCACAAGGCAGCTTTTCTGAAAAATGAAGGCCGTGAAATGACCAAATTCAGTGCCATGGCCAAGATGTTCGCTTCAGAAGTCTGCGTGAAAGCTGCGAATGAAGCCGTACAGATTCACGGCGGGTATGGCTATACCAAGGATTTCCCGGTGGAAAAATTTTACCGGGACGCCAAACTCTGTACCATTGGTGAGGGCACGACTGAAATTCAAAAAGTTGTGATTGCCAAGAATATTTTAAAATAAATTACCCCTTTTCAGTTATTCCTGTTATATTTGCACTCTCAAAATCACAAAAGAAAGGAGGTTGTAGCCAATGTTAATAATACCCGTAAAAGAAGGAGAAAATATAGATAGGGCTTTAAAGCGTTTTAAGCGAAAGTTCGATAGAACAGGTACCATGCGACAGTTGAGAAAACGACAGCAGTTTACCAAACCCTCCGTTGAACGAAGGCAACAAATTCAAAAAGCGCAATATATTCAGGGCCTCAGAGACCAGGAAGAAATATAGCCTTTTAGAATTCCTTATATAATCCCGCTTCAGAATCAATTTCGCAAGCGGGATTTTTTATTTCCCGGAATGGGGGCTCACGGGTGTTCCAGGAACGATCCGATGGCCCCATCAGGGTGATCGATCCTTCCTTTACATCCGGCTTTTCTCTCCTTCATTGCGGTTTGTGACATCACCGGGTATAATCCCGTCCAGGCCGTCATGACATGCCTAACTTTATTACCTTTGTCTTATGGCTGTTTCCTCATTTATCACATATCTGGCCCTGGAAAAGAACTATTCACCACACACTGTCCGGGCTTACGAAAGAGATCTGAAGGAATTCGCATCATTCTGCATGGAGGAATACGGTTTTACTTCCATAGACGCTGTTGAATATGGGATCATCAGGAATTGGATTGTGAGGCTGGTGGATACCGGGTTGAGCAACCGATCGGTGAACAGAAAGATAGCTTCCCTAAAAGCGTATTATAAGTTTTTACTCCGGATAGAGAAAATTCAAAGAAGTCCCCTGGCCAAGCATAAATCGCTCAAAACGGCCAAAAAAGTTGAGGTGCCTTTTTCAGAATCTGAAATGGAACGGATGTTTCAGGAAGTGCCCTTTGAAGAAAACTTTGAGGGAATCCGCGATAAACTGATCATCGAGTTATTGTATACTACAGGAATGCGCCGGTCAGAACTTATCAATTTAAGGATG
>DATGCB010000128.1:0-9162 GCA_035312365.1 Eudoraea sp.
AGGCCGGTGACGTGCCATTTACCTATCAGAAAACAGCTCATGGTCCTGTCCTGAACGGGATCGCCACCCAAATCAAAGGGGAACGACCGGTAAGCATGTCCTGGACCTATACCAAATTGGAAAACAGGAATTTAGAGGCATTGTATCGAATTTGCCATGGGGAGGACAAAGAGGCATTCCGGGAGGCCCTGGCCTTCATACATGCGCCCGGCCTTAATTTGATGTACGGGGATGCCCTGGGCAATTACGCCTGGTGGGGAACGGCAAAACTCTATCAGATGCCCGAGGGTACAAATACTAAACTAATCCTGAATGGCAGCGGGACACAAAAAGGCCCGGTACGCTATCTGGATTTTTCAGAAAACCCACAGGGCGTTAGTCGACCCTCGAATTCAGTGTATGCTGCAAACAACCAGCCGGATTCGGTGGCCGGAATGCTTTATCCAGGGTATTACCTGCCCGAAAACAGGGCCAAAAGGATTGTCACATTGTTGAACGCCCGGGATAACTGGGACAGGGAATCGGTTGGTGAAATGATCAATGATATTACTTCCTCTGTCGACCCGGCCATTGTCCATGACCTGGCAAGGCTGATCGACCTGGTAGAATTATCCGACGACCAAAGTAAATTGCTGGACACGCTGAATGCATGGAAGGGTGACTACCCCTTAGAGAGTATAGCGGCCACTGTCTTTCACCGTTGGATCTATTACTTGCTTAAGGATACCTTTGAGGATGAATTAGGGGAGGAATTGTTCAATCAATTTTTAACCACGCATTTTCACAAACGGTTGATAGCACCTTTGGCCCGAAACCACAGCTCGGTTTGGTGGGATAATACCAATACAGGACAGGTGGTTGAATCCCAGAAAGACATCGTCAGCAACTCCCTGATCAAGGCACTGGAATCCTTAAAAAAAGATTTGGGGGAAGATGCATCCGGGTGGGCATGGGGTACAGTGCATACCCTGGAGCACGGTCATCCTATTGGCAGGGTAACCGCATTGCGCTCCTTTTTCAATGTAGGTCCGTTCCCTGTCAGCGGCAGCCGTGAAGTGATCAACAATATGGCCTTTTCGTACGGGGAAAGCAGCTCATTAAATGTCAATCATGGCCCTTCCACACGGCGGGTGATCGATTTTTCGGATATTGAAAACAGTATGAGCATACTGCCCACCGGGCAGTCCGGAAATCCCTTCAGCCCTCATTACGACGATCAGGCAGAAATGTTTGTAAACGGGCAGTTCCGGAAGATGATGATCAATAAAGAGGAAATAATAGAGACTTCTGAATCTTTGCTTATATTTAGGTCAGGATAATCGAATTCCTTGTCTGTCACAATTATGTTCAATGCATCACAGTTGCTTCCGCATCCCCCCGAAAATTTCCAAATTTCCATAGACACAAAGATGTACAAAAGGGTTGCGATTTATGAGTGAGTTGTGGTCTTGAGGAACCGGTATTTGACTGAAAAAATGATAAGAGGCAGTAAACTATTAACAGCGTGCCTGGTGGCCGTTTTGTTTTATCTCCCCCTGGCCCGGGGGCAGGAAGCTATGGAAGATGAAACGTATCTCCTGTGGTTCGATCATCTGGTAGGCATAGAGAATACGGGATTATATGATGGGGTGGTGTATAAGGAAAAATACAGAACTATCAATGAGAAGTCCAAATTCTTTAAGAGTCCGGATTTTTTACCGGGTTCGGTTTCCTACAACGGGCAGGAATACTTTGACCTGAAGCTGAAATATGATGTATTTGAAGACAAGTTACTTCTTAAACTGGAAGATAGGCTGGGGGGAAGCACTTTGGAACTATTTAAGGAAAAGGTGACTTCATTTACCATAGATGGACACCAATTCATTAAAATAGAAACCTTAACAGCGGAGGGAAATATTTCAGGGTTTTATGAGGTTTCCCGGAAGAGCAGCTATTTTACCCTGTTTACCAAACACCTCAAAAAAGATTTTTCCCGCAAAGACCGCAGGACCCTCTACTATGAATTTGTTGATCTTAAAAAGAAACATTTGTTGTACTATAAGGGTCGCTACCAATGGCTAAGGAATAAAAAGGATGTAACCACCTTGTTTCCCGATCTGAAAAAGGAGATCGATTCCTTCTACAATCAGGCCAGAAGGCTTCGAAAATCGAAACCAGACGAATTTATGCATGCACTGATAAACCGCCTGGAAACACTAATGCCCCAGGGAAATAAAATCACTGCCGAATGAAAAGATTCGTCACTGGTGTACTGTTGTTCGGACTTTTCTTCGCCTCGGCCCAAAGGGAAACACCAAACATCTCAATATCCTTTGAAGATGCTGCTATCGGAGAGGTGTTGGCACAAATAGAGGAGATCACTGATTTTCATTTTTATTACGTGGCAGAATGGTTGGGCAACGGCCGCATAAGCGGTAATTACCGGGACATTCCCTTAGATGATGTGCTGGAGGACATATTCAGGGAAACCATCTTGAATTTTTATATTACCAGGGAAAACAGCGTCGTCCTTACACGCAGTAATTTAATCATCGATCATCTCCCTGAAGATTTTTTCGGGCAAAAAGTCCGTGGGGTTACCGAAACCGGGGAAACAGAGGTGAGTCCTTTGTTTTACAATGAAGAGCAGGAAGATGACAGCCCCGACATCCAGACGGTCCGGATCGGTAAGCAGGATGGCAACAATACAAGGCGGCGTTACCGTTTAAGTGGTATTGCCCGGAACGCAGAGACCGGAAAGCCCGTTCCCGAAATGGCGATCGTGGTCCGGGGTAAAAATATCGGAACAGCTACAGATACGGAAGGTCGTTACGAAATGGAGCTTCCCGCCGGGGTGAACATTCTGGAAACCAGCGCCCTGGGAATAGAGGGGTCCCTAAAAAAAGTGATCATTTATGATGACGGACAGCTTAATTTTGACCTAAATGAGAGTTTTGAGGTCCTTGATGAGGTGGTTGTCAAGGGCAACCGGGACAGGAATGTAGAGCAGGCCGCGACCGGCGTTACCCTGCTGGAAGTTGAAAAAATAAAGACCATTCCGCTGGTGCTCGGCGAACGCGACATCCTGAAGGCAGCGGTGACCTTACCTGGTATTTCCACTGCCGGGGAAGGAGCTGCGGGTTTCAATGTAAGGGGTGGAAGAACCGACCAAAACCTGATCCTCCTTGACAATGCCGTGGTGTACAATCCCACACACTTCTTTGGTATTTTTTCGGCGTTGAATCCCTTTACTTCAGGGGATGTAAATATCTACAAGGGAAGTATTCCTGCCGAATACGGGGGCAGACTATCTTCGGTTTTTGATATCAATACCCGCGATGCCAATACCAAAGAATTCGCAGGGGAAGCTTCCATCGGGCCGGTTACCAGCAACCTCGTACTGGAAACCCCGATCCTGAAAGACAAGGCGGCCATTCTTGTAGGAGGCAGGGCTACCTATTCTGATTGGATCCTCAGATCCCTGGACGAACCCGAACTGAGCAATAGCAAAGCTTCCTTTTATGATGTGATAGCCAAGTACAACCACACCATTAATGAAAACAATGAACTAAAGGCAACCGGTTATTTTAGCCGGGACGAATTTAGCATCACCTCCGATTCGCTGTACGATTACAGCAACCGGCTGTTTTCGCTGAGGTGGGATCATAAGTTCAACGAAAAAAATACCGGGAGCCTTCTGTTGTCTAATAGTGAGTACCAATTCAATATAGGCTTCGACGGTGAATCCAACGCTGATTTTGATCTTGGGTACAAGATCAATGAATCGGAGTTTAAATGGCATATGAAATACCTGGGTGACGGGGCACATAAATTAAGTTACGGCCTTGCGAGCAAATTGTACCTGGTGGATCCGGGTGATATACGACCCAAGGGGACCGAATCGATCGTTACCCCCCTGAACATTCCTCGTGAAAAAGGGTTGGAATCGGGTATTTTTATCTCGGACAGCTATACAGTGAACGAAAAGTTACTCATTGATGCCGGGCTGCGTTATTCCTTTTATGCGGCCCTTGGAAAATCAACCCAGCGTATTTATCAGGAAAATGCCCCCCGAAACGACGGTACACTTGTTGAAAACCGGGAATTCGACAATAACGAGGTCATTAAAACCTATGGTGGTCTTGAAGCCCGGGTTTCTGCACGGTATTTTTTAATGCCCGATTTTTCGGTGAAAGCCGGATTTAATAATGTCTTCCAATACATCCATACTTTGTCCAACAATACTACGGCCTCCCCGACAGATACATGGAAACTTTCAGATTTCAACATTAAACCCCAGGAGGCCAACCAGTGGTCGCTCGGTTTTTACAAAAATTTTGATGGCAATACCTATGAACTAAGTTTGGAGGGATATTTTAAACAGGCGAAGAACCTGCTTGATTATAAAGTGGGGGCTCAATTGCTTTTAAATGAAACCATTGAAACCGAAGTGTTACAGGGGGATGGCAAGGCCTATGGGGTTGAGTTCCTGATAAAAAAGAACGAAGGCCGGCTGAACGGATGGCTGGGTTACAGTTATGCCCGCTCTTTTGTAAAGCTCGATAGCCCTTTCCCTGAAGAGCGGGTAAACGGCGGGGAATTCTTTCCATCCAACTTTGATAAACCTCATGATGTGAGCCTTGTGGCCAATTACAAGTTTACCAGGCGTTTCAGTGCCTCCATGAACTTTGTCTACCAAACGGGCCGGCCGGTAACCTATCCTATTGGAAGTTATGACTTTAACAATGCCGAATACGTATTTTACAGCGATCGCAATGAATTCCGGATCCCGGATTATTATCGGTTGGATCTCAGCTTTAATATGGAAGGCAATCATAAAATAAAAAAGTTTGCCCATAGTTTTTGGAATTTCTCTATTTACAATGTGTTGGGAAGGAACAATCCATATTCCATCTTTTTTGTTACGGAGAACGGAGAGTTAAAGGCGCTGCAAAGCTCTATTTTTGCCATTCCGGTTCCGACGGTCACGTATAACTTTAAATTTTAATATCCTGGGATGGTGCATCTGAAAATGACAGTTAAAAAGATATTCAGGATGTTCTTCCTGGTGGCAGCGGTTTCGGTTGGCATAACATGTACAGAACCTTTTGAGCCGCAAACGGTTACTTTCGAAAGCGCCCTGGTTATCGATGCTACCATTACCAATGAAATGAAGCAACACGAACTGTTTTTGAGCAGGACGTACAGGTTTGAGCAGGAAGGACCCAATGCGGAAAGGAATGCCAATGTAAAAATTGTGGATGGTGCAGGAAACGAATTTGCCTTTCAGGAAACCAGCCCCGGCACCTACGTCTCAGAAGTAGCCTTTAGTGCCGTAGCAGGCACCGATTACCAGCTTATGGTGACTGCAGGCAATGGCCGATCTTATACCTCGGAAATATCAAAATTGCCGGCATTCACGCAAATTGACGATTTGTATGCCGAGCGATTGGTCAATGATGACGGGGTGGAAGGAATGGCCATCAAGGTAGACAGTTATGATGCCACAGGCAATTCTAAAAATTACAGGTATGAATACCAGGAAACCTTTAAGATCATCGCTCCGGAATGGACGACACAGGACCTTATTGGGGACCCGGCCGGGGGGTGTGACGTGCTGGTAGTTCCCCGTGAGGGGGAGGAGCAGGTCTGCTATGCAACGGTTGATTCCAATTCCCTTATCCTCACCGATACCAATGGTTTTACGGAAGACAGGGTAAGTGGATTTGTCATTAGGTTTATCAACAGGGATAATTATATTTTATCACATCGATACAGCATCCTCGTCAGGCAATTTGTCCAGTCTAACCAGGCCTATACCTTTTTTAAAACCCTCGACGAATTCTCGGGCTCTGAGAGCCTTTTTTCGGAGTCCCAGCCGGGATTCTTAAGCGGAAACGTATTTTCTGAAGAGGATCCTAATGAAAAGGTACTGGGGTATTTTGATGTGGCATCGGTCACCGAACAAAGATTGTTTTTTGATTATGAAGATTTTTTTCCTGGCGAAGCACTGCCACCCTATATTGAGCCATGCGTCCGGAATGCACCCCCTCTCACCGCCGGGATCCCGCCCAGGTGCGTTTTGAGGGCTCAGGTGGAGTCCAACCTTGTGAGGTATGTTGATTTGAACGATTCACCGGCACAAACGGAAGGTCCGTACGTGGTGGTGCCACGGGTATGCGGCGATTGTACGGAGATCGGGCAAGTCGCGGTTCCCCCATTTTGGGTGGAGGATTAAAAGAGCTGTCTAATGAAGGTTAAAGTGAAAATAATGAAAATGGGAATTCAAACCCTGATCATCCTGTTTAGCATGGGTACATTTGCTGTCAATGCCCAGGTGGCCCTGGAAGACCGGCAGCTCCTGGAGGTCTATAAGAACATTCCCCAGGAAGGGCTATACATACATCCCAATGCCAGCCTCCTCCTTGCCGGTGAACCGATGTATTACAGTACATATTGTCTTGACCTGAAGTCCATGGGCCTAAGTGAATTCAGTAAAATGGCCTATGTCCTGTTGATAGGTGAAGACGGGGAAGTCGTCTTCCGGCATAAAATACACCTCAGGGCGGGCATGGGCAGTGGTGATTTTTTTATAGCTTCCACCATAGCCACCGGAAGTTACAAACTCATCGGGTATACCCAATGGATGAAAAACGGCAGACCTCATCATTTTTTCCAGACAGATATCCGGATTATCAACCCTTATCTTCCGATTCCCGAAAAATACCTGGAAATTTTTCCAGGAGATTCCCTGCTTCCGGACAGCATAACCAGCAGAAGTCGTAAACCAGTTGTGGTTCAACCTCTGCCAGCCCAAAATGGGAGGCAATTTGTCTCGATGACCGCGAACAGCGCCAAATTCAGCAATCGGGATAAGGTGACCCTGCATGTAAGAGGCTTAGGCACGGGGGGGAATTACACCCTGTCGGTACGGCGAAGGGATACCATTGAACATCCCGAGCTACCGCGTGCCTTTGAATACCAGAGCAATATTATAAAAGAGGCCAAACAAAATTCAGCGGATGAGGACAAGGCTGTATTCATTCCGGAACTTCGGGGTGAGCTGATCAGTGGGAAAGTTGTTTCAAAAGAAGATGGCACCGGCCGTGCAGGAAAGAAGGTTGCCCTGTCACTTCCGGGACGTGACTTTTTGGTGGATATTGCCCATACCAATAAAGGGGGGCTCTATTATTTTAATATTGACCGAAGGTATGATAACACCCTGGGGATCCTGCAACTACTTGATGAAAACAAAGAGGCTCTGGAAATTGTACCGCATAACCACCAGGCTCCGGATTTTGACGGCCTGCATTGGAAAACGTTTACCATCGGGGAGGACCTGCGGCAATTGATCCTGGAACGCAGCATCCACAATCAAATAGAGAATGCATATGCAGGCGTTAAATCCGATACCGTTCTTGCCCCGGAAACAGGGTCCCCTTTTTACAGGGATTTTCAGGAAACCTACTTCCTGGACGATTATACGCGATTCAATACCATTAAGGAAACCGTTGTGGAGATTGTAGACCATGTCTGGATAAAAAACAATCAGGCCGGAGCGCCCGTATTTCAGGTAAGGCCTTTCGATCTTTATCTGGAGACCAATGAGCTTCTGCCAATGGTCTTTTTAGACGGGATGTTTATTCAAAACCATCAGGACATCATGGATGTAAGCTCCAAAAAAATCAGGACGATGTACCTTTCCCGCGACCGGTATTTGGTGGGATCTGCCGTATACCAGGGAATTTTGGCGATGGAAACCTTTACGGGGGATTTTTACGAAACCTTTTACCGCGATTTCCTGGTCAACGTTCCGTTGTTTAAACCCGAGCCCATGAAAAAATATTACAGGCAACAGTACAAAGGCAATGACATTGATGCGCGCATTCCGGATTTTAGGTACCAGTTGCTTTGGGAACCTCATATAAACCTGGGAATTGAAGAAATGATCATTCCTTTTTACACTTCAGATATTACCGGGGATTTTGAAATCTGTCTGCAAGGTTTTACCGATACCGGCCGTGCCGTGTCTATCAGGGAATCGATCCGTGTGGAATAGGTCGGATTTGAACGCATCCCGATCCAGCACTCATCAGGCGACCTCCATTTGCTACATTTGTACCTGTATTCATTCGATTCTGCAGGTCCTATGCAGGGAAGTTGTGTTTCTTTGCCATTATGGTCAACCGATTTCTTTTCCTGTGGCCATGGAAATCATTACAGGGGATCAGTGTTCCAATGGAATGCATGAACGGATAAATAGGGATGCTCACGAAAGTTTATGGCAGTGCTGTTTTTGGGGTGGAGGCTGCCACAATTACGGTAGAAGTCAACGTGGACAAGGGCATTGGATATCATTTGGTGGGGCTTCCTGACAATGCCATTAAAGAAAGTAATTACAGGATTGCTGCAGCACTGCTCAACAACGGTTACAGGATACCCGGTAAAAAGATCACCCTCAACCTGGCCCCGGCCGATATGCGGAAAGAAGGATCGGCCTACGACCTAACGCTTGCGCTTGGGATCCTGGCTGCTTCCGGACAAATTCAATCTGAACACCTGGCGCGTTATGTGATCATGGGGGAATTGTCTCTGGATGGCAGCCTGCAGCCCATCAAAGGGGCATTACCCATTGCCTTAAAGGCCAGGGAAGAAGGGTTTAAGGGGTTTATCCTGCCCATGGCTAATGCCAGGGAAGCGGGTATTGTGGATGGCCTGGAGGTTTATGGCGTGGATAATATCAAAGAGGTCATTGATTATTTCGATAAAGGGGAGCCCCTGGAACAGACCGTTGTTGATATACAGGCTGAATTTTACAAAGCGCTCGATTTTCCGGAGTACGATTTCTCGGATGTTAAGGGGCAGGAGAGCATTAAACGCTGTATGGAAATAGCGGCGGCCGGGGGGCATAACATCATCTTAATAGGTCCTCCCGGGGCTGGTAAAACCATGCTGGCCAAGCGATTGCCGTCTATATTGCCGCCAATGACCCTGCAGGAAGCACTGGAAACAACGAAGATCCACAGCGTTGTTGGAAAGGTCAAAAATTCCGGATTGATGAGCCAGCGGCCTTTCAGGAGTCCCCACCATACCATCTCTGATGTTTTAGTATAGAATGTGGTGGTTTTTATTTTTTTAAGTAATAACTTTGAAGAAAATATTCAAAATGTTAGGAATTTACTG
>DATGCB010000129.1:0-4570 GCA_035312365.1 Eudoraea sp.
GGACATCCTTAAGATTCTGGCTCCTGTCTACCAAAGTAATCCATTCCCTGCCATCCACAGAACCTTCAATGAGATATTGATGATATATGCCAGGGATTTTGCCGAACATACCAGATTCATAGTCATTGTAATTTACCTGCACGGCATGCACCAGGCCGGGGTTAACCAGGTCGATCTCTATCCACTGCTGATCGTCATTTGCGG
Source organism: Eudoraea sp. (assembly GCA_035312365.1). Lineage (GTDB taxonomy): Bacteria > Bacteroidota > Bacteroidia > Flavobacteriales > Flavobacteriaceae > JAFMPW01. The sequence continues at coordinate 205 of DATGCB010000129.1, forward strand.
CAGCCACCCAGAAGGTTTTTATATTTTCATCGGTGATAAATTCGGGTCCGTGTTCCCCGAGTTGAGAAGAAACTTTTACCGGCTTTTTGAAGGACAATAACATCCAGCCCGTAAACGCTCCTTTTTTTGCAGGAACTGAAGGGGCGTAGTGTGGATAATCCCCAAATCTCGTATTGCTGTACAGCAGGTCGTCGCTGTCAAAGAATGTAGGAAACGCTCCAATGCGCCGCTCCCATCCTATATTCACGTTTACGGCCATCGTAGAAAAATGCCAGTAAACGTCTCCCGGGCCCAAAACCGTACTTCCATGTCCCGCACCATTAATGAATCCCCCTGGTTTATATGAAAACGGACTGTTAGGGGCATATTTAAAGGGCCCAAGGGGGGTCTCCCCAATGTAGACCCCATCCCCGTATACATTAAATTCCGTTCCCGGGGCAGCATATTGCAGGTAATATTTGTCTTTGTATCTGGTAAGCCAGGGACCTTCAATATAACCTGGCAAAACAGTGTCTGAATGGTTTTCCCCAAAGCGTTCCCACCCGTGTTTTTCGGGTTGAAGTTTAAACAGCTCATAGGTCTCCTCCGAAGGCTTAAACCGCAACTTCCGTTCCAGGGTATTCACCTTGACGGGGAAGGTATTGGAGGAACCCCAGTACAGGTAAGACTTCCCGTCATCGTCTATGAACAAGGCAGGGTCCTGCAGCCCGTGTACTATGGAAGGTATTGCCTGCCAATCACCCGTCTCAGGATCGTCCGTAAACAAAATACTTCCGTTACCCGAAGGATTTCCTGCCGCATACAGTACTGAATCCTTGTAATTAAATGCAGCCGGGGCATTTGATCCCTGGAAGTACCATTTTTTCGGGCTGATAAAATTCCAGTGGTGCAGGTCTTTGGAATGCCAGTAACCCAGTGACCTGGTGACGAACATATAGTACTCATTTCTGAACCTGACCACAGCCGGGTCCGCTCCGGAACGATATGAGAGATTTTTGTGCGCATTATAGATCATATAGGTATAATCTATGTTGATAGGGTTACAATATGTATCCTCCTGCGCATATTGCGGATGGGATGAAAGAAGCCCGGTGATTACAACCACCAGCGTACATTTTAATTTAATATGAATCCTCATGTCTCAGTTCGCGTTCCTTTTGAATGATGATTAAAGGTAAGAAAAGCCCAAAAGACCCAGGCCGGCCTGCACTTCTTCATTTTGCATAAACAGGTTCCAGAGCAATCCGGTCCTGAAGTTTTCAATCATAATGATCTCGGGGCCCTGATCAATGGCCAAATAAGCCTCCGCCACCCAAAAATTGTACTCCGGGCTAAAGGCATCATAAAATCCTGCCGGGCCCAGTAATTTATCCCTGTTCTTATAAAAATAATGCAGTGCATCAAGGGATTCTGTGGGAGTGTACGCGATAGAACTGATAGCAGCCGTGGGCGATACTACCCCGGTATCGTTCCCCGGTTTATGGGCCGAATAACCAATACTCCCGTCACCATTTCTGGTATAACTTGCGGTAAGCCCCCAGCAATCTTTTCCGTAGCCTTCAAAACCGTTTGGGTTTTCCAGGCAATAGCTGAGGTTGATCCTGGCATGGTTTATATTGACCTGTCCATAATTTACAAATTCATCTGCCAAACCCGTGGGTCGCAACCCCAGGTAGGAATAATGCGCCCAGAACAGGGGACCTCCAAATTCAGGAGATCCCGCATGCCGGACCAGCAGGGGAACATTGTATTTGGTGTTCGCCGATTTGATGGCGCCTCCGGACGCCCAACCCTGGCTGTATACTTCTTTCACAATACCGTAATCGGGTGATGAAGCTGCCAATATGTAGGTTATCAATACCTCGTTATATCCCTTAAGCTGTAAATTGATGTCAAAGCCAAAATCGGGACTCCAGTGCCAGTACAAAACTTCCTGGTTTTGCGTATACCAACTCCACTCAACTCCTTTCCAGAGTGTATCTGCCTTGTCCGCAAGTTCTTTTTCAGGGGCATTTCCATCTTTCATGTACTCTTTTAAACAGATGAGCCCTTGTACAAGAAATGCGGTCTCCACAAGATCCCCGCCGTTATCCGTGTTGCTAAAAGGGATGACATCGCCATTGGTGCCATTTAGCCAATGCGGCCAGGCACCATGAAAACGGTCTGCGTTCTCCAAGAAGGTCAATATTAAGGCCAACCTTTCCACCCCCTGCTCTCTGGTGATAAAGCCCCTTTCAATACCCACCAATATCGCCATCAGTCCAAAACCGGTACCCCCGGATGTTACCACGTTTTCATCCCTTGACGGATCGTCAAGGTGATATCGCTCCCTTGCACCGCCAGAGTCGGTTTGGGCAAAATCCCAAAAATATTTAAAGGTTTCGCGCTGGGTCAGGTCGAGCAGTTCTTCATCTGAAATAGCCGGTTCATCCTCCGCAGGGGGAGGATCCATAGGTTTGTCATCGGGTAGCTGGGACTCTCCCACCGGTCCCTGGCCGTCATTTTTTGAAGAACAAGCCCCTATGGCAAAGACAATAAGGATAATAAACAGGAGCTTTTTCATTTTCAAGGGAGATCTGTATGTCTGAACCCCAGCTTTTTTAAGCCGTTTTGTACTTCTTCGTTTTTCATAAATAGTCCCCACAACATCCCGCTTCTGTAATTTTCGATCATCACGGGGATAGGCCCCTGGTCAATGGCCAGGTACCTTGGCAAATACCAATTATGTTCCAGGCTAAAGGCATCATACGGGCCATATTTCCCGATCAACGAATCTTGCTGTGTATACATAAAGCGTAAGAACTTCATGCTTTCATCCGGTGTATAGGGCATGGAGGAGAGTGCCGCGGTTGGTGAGATAACCCCCAGATCTTTATCGGGCCGGTGGCCGGCATACCCTTTCAGGGAATAACTGGAAGTTAAACCCCAGCAATTTTCACCATATCCTTCATAGTCCATGGGGTTATCCAGGCAATACTCATATTGGATCTTAGCGTGATTTACATTGAGTTTCCAATAATCAGCGTACTGATCTGCAAGGCCTTTAGGATTGAGCCCCAGGTAAGAATAGTGGGCCCAGAACAAGGGTCCAACCGGACTTTTATCGTGCTCGTAATGATCCAGTTCCGTTTCCATGCCGTAGAAAACGGTATCCCTGGTGATTGTTCCATTCCGCGCCCAGCCTTTTTCATACACTTCCTTATTTACGGAATGTGTTGGTGAGGCTGCTGCCAGGATATACATTATTAGTGCTTCGTTATAGCCTCCAACTGGAAAATTCATGTCCCATCCGTGGTTTGGGGACCAATGCCAATACAGCACATGTTCGCCTCCCCTGGTATACCAGTCCCATTCTACTCCTTCCCAGAGGCTTTGAATTTTTTCTGAAAGTTGTTGTTCCCTTTCATTGCCCTCCCTAAAATATTCCCGCACGGTAAGGAGGCCCTGGATTAAAAAAGCCGTTTCTACCAGGTCACCCCCATCATCCTTCGCACTAAAAGGGGCGGTTTCCCCTGATGGCAGAAGCCAATGTGGCCATGCCCCGTGAAAGCGATCTGCTTTTTCCAGGAATGCAACCGCTTTCTCAAAATGTTCCAATGCCTGCTCCCTGGAAATAAACTGCCGTTTAACTCCTACAAGGACAGCCATCAGTCCAAAACCGGAGCCACCTATAGTAATAATGTCCTTATCGTGTGAAGGGTAGATCCCATCGAGGTGGATCCGTTCGCGGGCCAGGCCCGAAACGGCGTCGGCACCCTCCCAGAAGTAGTCAAAGGTTTGCCTTTGTACCTTATCGAGCAATTCATTGTCCGATAATTCAATGGCGGTCTGTGGATCCGAGGATTTTGAACTCTCCGAAGTTTTACAGCCGTTGCACCCAGCTACGAAGGATGCAACAGCCCATAAAACTAAAACTAAAACTAACCTCATAAACAACTAACTGAACAACTATTTTTATAACCCGGAATCCCTAATGCTCTGGACTTCGCCCTGGCTCAACGCTTTGTTGTATAAACGCAATTCATCTATATAACTAAGATCTGAAAAGTGGCCCCATTCCGTAAAACGGGGAGAGCCCGATCCTATGGAAAGTAAGTTGCAACCGGTCCAGTCCACACCGGGGAAAGCCCCTTGTGCCACCACTTCCCCATCAACATAAACCACGCATTCCGTCCCCGAAATGGTAAATGCCAGGTGCACCCAGTCCGCAGTATCTACCGGAATTGACGCTGCCGCGCCACCATCAAACCAACCATCACCGGCGCCATGGCCCACGTTCAGTTTGAAGATCTGGCCGTCGCCTCCCGCCTCCATGAAAAAACGGAACCCTTTGGTCCTTAAATTCTGTATGTCCGGGAACTCGGGT
>DATGCB010000130.1:0-7309 GCA_035312365.1 Eudoraea sp.
AAGGCATCAGTGCAATACCTTTTTCCAGTTTTGCCAACAGGGTGTTGTTGGTATTGTAGATATGATGCAGCGTTTTCCTGTCAAACCTCGGCGGGTCGAAGATCAGGTCGGAATGTATTTGATACGTCCCGTTGTCATCAAAGTTAATGATCACTTTTTCCAGAGGATAATAGCGCTGCTGCCTGCCCAGGCCCAGTTGTACGTACTCGATGATCGTAAAGGAGGCGTCGTCGTAGTCGATCGCAATCTCGTCCAGGGCAGAGTAAAAAAGTTTTACCTGTTCATTGATGAGTTCGATATCTACCCTTGAGTAGTATCTGTTATTCTTCACCTTCTTCATAATACCTGCCCAACAGATAACAAATTGTTCCTTAAAAACCTTGTAACTGCTGGTAAGATCCTTATGGCGATTATTGATGAAGTCGATCACGCCATCCAAAGTCAGTTCAATATTATTCCGGGCGTGTTGCTCTATGGTTGCCACTGTGTTTGAATTGATGTCTTTTAATTCAATGTCAAATGCTTTGGGCAGGCTAATGCTACCTTCCCTGAAAAAAACGGATCCCCCGTAGTATTTCCAGATGTTCTTTCGCAGGCAACAAACTTTTCCGGTAGAGGCAATGGTCACCAGGCCCACCACCTTGCCTTCCGGAAGGTGCGGAAAGGGAATGTTCTCATAGGATATCAAAGGTGGATTTTCCAGGTAGGCATTGACGAGATTTTGTATTTTACTGTCGTCAAAGAAATCGACCCCCACGATTTTGTTGTCTTCATCTTCCACTCCGATTACAATAAAAGAGTGGTTGTCAGGATTGCTGTTGGCAAGCGCACAGACGTGTTTTAGGAACTTGGCCTTCCCTTCCCGTTCACCGATGCTGATAAACCGCTTTTTATCATAAAAACTGTTCTCGTCATTATGGGCAAGCAGGTTTTTAACAAGGAGACGTTTGTTGATCATGGCAAACTATTCGGTAAATAATGGAAAGTGGACCCGGTCAGAATACAGCAACTTATAACTATGCTACTAAGTTACCGAAAATTCAGAATTTATTTAGATTTTAACATGCAGAAGCTTGGTAAATTGACACGACGAATGTCGGCAATTCTAATTTTGTAGCGAATCGTTGTGATCCTCCGGTTTATCCGGTTTCCGCTTACTTGATGAAGATCATTTCAGGAACTGTACGAAGGCCGTACATTGAATTTGTGACAATCCTAAAGATTCACAGTTATGAAAACAAAATTACATCCTGTGCGCTGGGTCCCATTAATTATCCTAAGGTTACATTTGAGCGCCATTGAACGCATAATACGCTTTTTTTTAACCTTTTCCCGCCATTTTAGGCCAGCAAGTACTATACAGGAAGGCGTTGGTTGATGGTTTTACATTAACTAAATAATATGGTGCATTTTATCGATGAATACCCTCCACTGAACGATTTTAACAGCACCGCAGATTTAGCACGACAGGAGATTCGTAACTTATAGGTAAGATTCTACTTCCATAGTCCCAGTCCTACTATCCCCAGGCTTTAGGTGTAACTTTCTAACTCAAAAAACATGAAAACAAAACTACACCTCAGCCTTTGGGTCATAATCCTGACCCTGGGTTTCAATTTTGTAACATTATGTGCCAAAACTACGGACCCGGTTATCCCTTCACAGAAAACGCTTTCCACCTTAGTATATGAAGCTCCCATAGACCCTATCCCAACAGAAGTCAGCTTTACGCTTATCGATGCATCTAACAACAGGGCAATTCCCGGATTTGACCCTATTGCGGAAGGGACCGAAATAAACCTATATGCCCTCCCCAAATTCCTCAGCATTAGAGCTAATGTTCCGGTTCATTATGAAAGTGTTCGTTTTGATTATGACGGGGAGGCGGGCTTTAGGGTGGAAAACTTTGAACCATATGCGCTTTTCGGGGATCTTAAGGGTGACTACAACCCCGGTACGTTTTCTTCGGGATCTCATACGCTGTCGGCATCACCATTTTCCCAGGACAACGCAGGCGGGGCGTCTGGCAACAAAGGAATTCTGCATTTTTCAATAGTAAAAAGATCTGTGTCCTTTAGCCTGGTCGACGCAGATACTGATCAGGACCTCTTTACTATTGACAATGGGATGGTAATAGATCTCAATTCGATCAATGACAAAAATCTAAATATCAGGACTAATCATGATAGGCCTTTAGATGGTCTGAGTGTACGCTTCAGTATTAACAGTTTGGACGGAGTTATAAGCAGAATATGGACAGAACATGTATTCCCGTATTCTATATTTGGAGATATCAAAGGCGACTTTAATGGAGTTCAATTGCCGGAAGGGAGTTACCATATCCTGGCTGTTTTTGACTATGGAGATGACCCGGGTTTCGAGGTAGAGCCAAGTATTGAATTAAATTTTAGCATTCAGGATATAGAAATTAAAGTTAACAGTTTTACCATATTTGCTCCCACCCCCTATTTAGCCGAGGGACAAGAATTTAATGATAGTGGTCTTGTTTTCCCTCCAAGCAGCTTGCCTCTTACTATCAGGGCAGTCACCAGGGGAGAGGTTGGAAGTGTTAAAATTGAAATAAATGGCCCCATAACATCATCAAGAATTGAAAATGTATCCCCGTATAGTCTGTTTGGCGATAGTGGAGGTATTTTTGCTTCAAGATTGTTTCCGGAAGGAGAATATGAACTCGCGGCCACCCCCTTTAGAGAGCCCGACGGGCAAGGAATGGCGGGAAAGACCTTAACCGTTACCTTTAGTATTGGGATCGATGACAATTATTTCCTTAACGGAGCCGGGTTAGTGGATGCTGAAAGTTTAAATTTTTTAGATGAACTACTTTCAGCGGACGATGGAAATTTAACATTGAGAAACCTGGTCGATAATGCCACCGTTGTACTTGACTATGACTGTAAAAATGGACCTTGTCCCGGAAGTGTTTTTATGGCCTTGAACGGACCCGTTACCTCATCGCGTATTGAAAATGAGTTACCTTTTTCCCTATTCGGAGATCAGAACGGGGATTTTGTTGGACAGACCCTGCTTACGGGCGATTACACGCTGACATTTACCCCTTTTACCCAGGATAATGGTATGGGAACAGCTGGCAGAACCACATCTGCTGATTTTAGTATTGTGGATGCTTTTTTTCAGAAACGTGCAAACGCAATCTTATTTCCAAATCCCGCACGAGAGAGCATCGTACTAAAAACGGATAAGAAAAATGATCATTCTGGGAGTGCTGTAATTTTTGATGACCTGGGCAGGGAGGTTAAGCGAGTGCCCAATTTTGACCCCGGACAGGAAAAGAGCATTGATGTCTCTGAGCTTACAATAGGAATTTACTTTATTCAAATACAACTGGGCAATGAATGGGTAACCAAAAAATTTGTAGTGAATTAAGAGATCGGTAGGTCAATTATTCGTCAAAATTCCGCATGGGTACCACTGCCCTTATGTTTGGTTATATCCTTCATTACTAAGGTATTGCTTCGACTCATATATTCTTTTATACAGAATATCCTACCATTTGAATCGGATTTAAGGCGGAATGTATAATTTCTGTTGTAGAACTGATCGCATAAACCTAATTTGAAGCAAATTCAGGGGTCAAGGCCCTTTTACTTCCCCCACTTGGAAAATTCTTCATTCATCTTAAAACTAATAATCATGAAAACAAAACTACATTATCTACTATGTGTATTTATCTTATATATCTTCAGCGCACAGGCCGGGATACGTGAAATTTGTGTCCCCGAACCGAGCTATAACAGCACATCATTTGAGGGAATTATTGATGGCTTTATTCTGGTCGATGCAGAAACCAATGAAGACCTTTACGAGCTTAGGGGAGGCCTGGAGATAGACTTTGACCAAATCAAAGGGCGAAAACTGAGTATCCGTTTAAAACCAATTCCGGGAGCCTTTACCGGTACTATTCAACGCGTGGATTTCCGCCTGGACGGACCTATAAATATGGTTCGTTCTGAGTTTGTAATTCCGTATGCTCTTTTTGGGGACATTGGCGGAAATTATAACGGAATAGCATTTGAGGAAGGAGACTATACCATCTGGGTTGGGGTAGATGATGATATTAGTAACCCTCACTACTGGGACGAGCTGACTCTCAACTTTTCAGTTGGTAAAGTGGTACATAATATTGCCGCATTTCATTTAATAAATCCCGAATTCGATTTTATCAGTTGGAAAGTCCAGGATGGCACCTCCATTAATTTTGTCAACAATCCAATGAGCTTTGAGGCGCGCCCGGGCACCTATAAAGTGGGCAGCGTGGTACTGGAACTCAGCGGTCCCATAAGCTATTCCGCAACTGAAAATTTTGCGCCTTTTACCTTATTCGGTGATGCTGGGGGCGACTTTAGCGGGAAGATACTACCCGAAGGAGATTATACCCTGACAGCTACCCCATATAGCGAAACTCATGAAAGGGGAAAAGCCGGTATTCCCTTGACGATCCATTTTAAGATTGAATTTGATAAGGAATCTTTAGCATTATCGTCCTTTATGAGCATGGTAGATGCCAGCTCAGGGGAGAATCTGGAGACCATTTTCGTATTTGATCAAAAGACCATCGATAAAAAAGATACCCCTGCCAACAATGTGAATTTTATTGTGATTCCGAATACTTCTGCAATCAAAAGTGTATATATGGCCTTACAGGGGCCGGTTGATTCCTTTGAAAAATTTGTCCAACCTTCTCATATTCAGGTTGAAAATTTTGCCCCGCATGCCATGTTCGGCGATATTAACGGGGTTTTGAATGGCAAATCCCTGGGTGTGGGAATGTACAGATTAACGGCAACGCCTTATTCCGGAGAAAATGGCACAGGAAATGCCGGATTTGCCCGCAGGTTTGAGTTTGAGGTTATAGATACCTCTTCCTTCCTCAAATCACCTGTGGTTACAGGACAGGGCCCGGCCATATCCCTGTATCCCAATCCGTCAAATAGCCTGACGAAGCTAAAGGTGAAAGAAGGTGAAGTCGTGAAGAAGGCCATTCTTATGGACATTTTTGGTCAACAGGTCCGGGATTATCCGGGTAGCGCGGCTTCTGAACAATCCCTTGATGTATCCGGGCTTGCCAAAGGCCTGTATTTTGTCCGGATCATTACCGCCACAGGGGAGGTAACTAAAAAGTTAGTGGTACATTAAGGGCGGGACTACAGTTCTTTTTTAACAATGGTGGTACTCGCCTGCGCGGTTGGCAGGACCACGATATCGGCAATATTTACATGGGACGGACGAGTGACCACAAATAAAATGATTTGGGCAATGTCTTCCGCCATCAGGGGTTGAAAACCCTTATATACTGTTTTGGCGCGTTTGGTATCGCCTTTAAAGCGTACATCGCTGAATTCCGTTTCCACCAGGCCCGGATTGATGGCCCCTACCCGGATCCCGTGTTCATTGAGATCTATGCGCATTCCCTGATTGATGGCATCCACGGCATACTTGCTGGCGCAATATACATTCCCCCCGGGGTACACCTCTTTACCCGCAACAGACCCGATATTGATAATGTGACCTGCCTTTTTCCTGACCATTGCGGGAAGCACTGCCCTGGAAACATATAGAAGGCCCTTTACGTTGATATCTAACATGGCATCCCAGTCATCCATATTTCCACGATCAATTGGATCAAAACCATGTGCATTACCTGCGTTATTGATCAGTATGTCTATCCGGGAAAATTCATCGGGCAGCGAATCCACCGCTTTCTGTACCGCCGCCCTATCCCTGATGTCAAAACACAGGGTGTGCACCTTTGTTTTCTTTCCCAATTCCGCTTTCAAAGCATCCAATCGGTCTTCTCTCCTTCCGCAGAGTACAAGGTCTATTTGATTTTCAGCCAGGAGCGAAGCCGTGGCCCTGCCAATCCCACTGGTTGCCCCGGTAATGAATGCTGTTCTGATCATTGTCTGTTTGTCTGTAACTGCTTATGGCACCTTATGTCCCTGAGACGCCGTCAAAAGCGTGAACCAATCTTCCACATCTATCTCTATATCAACGGCATCCACGGCATTTTTCAATCTTCCCTGATCTGTAGTGCCCACCACCGGATGGATCCTGCATGGATGTCTGAGGATCCATGCCAATAATAACTGACTCGCATCGGCCTGGTACTTTTCGGTCAACTTCGGCAAGACCTCCCTAATTCTGTCTGCCCGTTCATTTGCATCTTTGAAATAGGCCCCCAGGGGGCTCCAGGCCATGGCCATCCTGCCATGCGTAATACAGTCGTCCAGGGTACCATCATACATCACCTTATCCGCTGTCAGGGAATATTCAACCTGGTTGCCATTTACCGGGATCACGGTCTCCAGCATCTTTATTTGGGCAGGGGTAAAATTGGATACCCCAAATTCCCGGATCTTCCCGGATTTTTTCAGTTGGGCTATTGCTTCCGCTATTTCTTCGGGCTGCATCAGCGGGCTGGGTCGATGCAATAAAAACAGATCCAGGAATTCCGTTCGCAAATTGCGAAGCGATTCTTCTGCAGACCAGATGATATAATCCCTGGAGTAATCATAGTGTTTCACTGTATTATCCCTGGCTTCGCATACATATTGGATCCCGCACTTCGTTATGAGTTGAATTTTTTCCCTTGGTATACCACTCTCCTCAAAGGCAATTCCAAACGCTGCCTCGTTGGTATACCCCCCATAAATATCGGCATGGTCAAAAGTGCTTATTCCAATATTCAGGCAATGATGCATCAGCGCCGCCATTTCAGTTGCTGAAAGCCCTTTACCCCAACTTCCCCAGGTCATCGTTCCCGCAATAATTTTTGAATACGTTATCTGGTTTTTCATATGTGGGTGAATTTATAAATAAATCCCTTAACAACTTCATAAAACTTGGGGGGTCTGGGCATTTTTTAACCAATCGTTAACAGCCATTATATAAATAAATTTTCAATTTGCGGCCTACTAACATCCCAACCTATTGAAAGACAATTACTAAAAAACATATATGGAAGAAAATGCTACTATAGATATTAGCGCTGTGAACGAGAAAATTGCCCAGGAAAGCGCTTTTATAGACCTACTTATGTTAGAGATGAACAAGGCCATTGTGGGTCAGAAAGACATGGTAGAACGCCTGCTCATCGGGCTGCTTGGTCAGGGTCATATCTTATTGGAAGGAGTTCCCGGCCTCGCTAAAACACTGGCGATTAATACGCTTGCCAATGCTGTGAAGGGAAGTTTTAGCAGAATTCAGTTTACTCCGGATCTCCTTCCGGCCGACGTCATCGGTACCATGATCTACAATATGAAGGAAAATG
>DATGCB010000131.1:0-2107 GCA_035312365.1 Eudoraea sp.
CTACCTGTTGGAGCATCCAGCTTCCTATGTTTCTGCCCTGGTATCGGGCATCGACGTAAATTCGTTCCAATTCCATACTTTCCTCCTTTTTCAACTCGGTTTGTGCCCCCCGCTTATTTACTTTAAAATACCCGACCAAATCATCCCGGTAATGAACAAAGTAGAAGTTGGAATCAGGATTTTCCAATTCCTTTCCCAACTGTTCCTCGGTGAGATAGGTATTGATATAGCTTGAGAAGTTTTCAACGGTGTTATGAACCGCAAAAGCTTCGGTAAATGTTTTCCTGACCAATTTTGTCAGCAGGCTCACCTGAGCCGGGGCACATTGTTGAATACGAAGGTGCATTGCAAGAAATTAACCTCTAAAATACTAAAAAAGAAAAATTTCAAAACCGGCTTGCTCAGGTCCTATGGAGGGGTGTTTGACCGCGCAGGTAGCTCGAACCCCTAAAAACAATACAGGGCAGGAGCAGGGATGCACGCCTATAAGGGATGCACGCCTATAAAAAAATATGCCCGGGCACCCACACTGAACAGTCCCTCTAGCTACACCTGCTTTACGGCGCCACTATCAACCCATTTGAACATCGTATTTAAAGGACCCCGGAGTGCAAAAAAAAAGAGCAGGTTGATCCACCTGCTCTTTTAATTCTTCTACAAAAAACGATTATAGCATAAAAAGTTTTTTTGTAAGCATCAAAATACCACTATAGAAGTCATTGCGGTATACTTGCACCTCTTCTTTGGTAGGTCTGTGGTTAATTTGGGCATCCATAGCTTTGTAGGTTTTGAAAGTTGAGAAATGGGTTTAACTTTTAATTACGGAGTAAATATAGTATCAAACGCGGATTTCCATGAAATAATGTTGTGAAGGTATCCTAAGTTGTTGTGAAAAAAATGAACGGTTAGAAATCTCCGATGAAATGCATCATCGGAGTCCTTAAAGCACCATTTCCGGAATTTCCCCTTTAATGATCAAAGTGCCGTCCGTGGCATTTTCAATTTCTTCGACGGTCACACCCGGTGCTCTTTCCAATAGTTTGAAACCTTCAGCGGTAACTTCAATTACCGCAAGATTGGTCACAATTTTCTTTACGCAACGAACCCCGGTCAGGGGCAGGGTGCATTCCTTTAACAGTTTGGATGCACCTGCCCTGTTGGTATGCATCATGGCAACAATGATATTCTCTGCCGATGCCACCAGGTCCATGGCGCCTCCCATCCCCTTAACCATTTTCCCGGGGATTTTCCAGTTAGCTATATCTCCGTTTTCAGAAACTTCCATGGCTCCCAAAATAGTCAGGTGCACGTGCTGCCCCCGTATCATACCAAAACTCAAAACCGAATCAAAGAACGAAGCCCCGGGTAGGGTGGTTATGGTTTGTTTTCCGGCATTTATGATATCCGCATCCTCTTCCCCCTCAAAGGGGAACGGCCCCATACCCAGGACCCCGTTTTCACTTTGGAACTCAACATTGATATCTTCCCTTACAAAATTAGCGACCAGTGTTGGGATGCCAATTCCCAGATTAACGTAATATCCGTCCTTTACTTCCTTTGCAATGCGCTTTGCTATGCCGTTTTTGTCTAACATAGTTAATGTATCAATGGATTGGTCCTTTTATTTGGAATTCTTTTGCCGTTGTTGACCATTTTATACAAATTAATCCCATTTCGTTTATAGTGGTCTTCAAATCAATATCGAATGCATAAAATCCGTTTTACGTTCGGCATTCCGTCTTACATGCACATTTACACCAATGATAGTACCCAATTTTAGAAGTTGAATGGCAATGACATACGTCCTTTTTCTCTTTAAGAACTCATAAAATTCAAGGAGCTATAAGGCGTATTCTATAGACCTTTTAACAATAAGATTTTTATTTTTTTCCATTGATAAATTGCACAATCGGTAAATTGATTAAGTACGCGTACGCACCGTTCGCTGCTCTATACGCTTTTCATAATGCGTGCCCCTGAAAATACGCTGTACAAAAATTCCCGGAACGTGAATTTCATTGGGATCCAATTTTCCTGCAGGTACCAATTCTTCAACCTCTGCGACGGTTATCTCCGCTGCCCCGCACATGCCGGGATTAAAATTTCG
>DATGCB010000132.1:0-10786 GCA_035312365.1 Eudoraea sp.
AAACGTTTTGCAGCCAGAGCCTTCAATGTTTCTTCTCATTACGATACCGCCATCTTCAACCACTTTAACCAGGAGCACGGGATTTTGGCATTAAAGGTTAGCGAGCTGAGGGGAAAGGCATTGCGGTATGGGGAAAATCCACATCAAAAAGGGTATTACTTCGGGGATTTTGATGCCATATTTACCAAATTGCACGGAAAGGAATTATCATACAACAATCTGCTGGATGTAGATGCTGCTGTACACCTCATGAATGAATTTCAAGGCGAGCCGCCAACTTTTGCAATCCTTAAACACAACAATGCCTGTGGCCTGGCAACCAGGGATACGATCCGCCAGGCCTATGTCGATGCCCTGGCAGGGGATCCCGTTTCTGCTTTCGGGGGAATTTTGATCAGCAATGTGGAAATAGACCAACCTACCGCTGAGGAAATCCACAAACTATTCTGTGAAGTTGTGATCGCACCGGGTTATTCCAGGGACGCACTCACAGTTTTAAAAGGGAAAAAGAACCGGATCATCCTTGTTCAGAAAGACACCGATCTCCCCGATACTCAGGTCCGAACCTGCCTCAATGGTATGCTGGTGCAGGAACGGGATACGAAGACCGACGGTCTTTCCGATCTGAATTATGTGACGGATAAAAAGCCCGCGGAAAAAGAACTGGCAGACCTCCTTTTTGCATCCAAATTATGCAAGCATACCAAATCCAATACCATAGTCCTGGTCAAAGACAAACAGCTTTGCGCCAGCGGAACCGGGCAAACATCCCGTGTAGATGCGCTGAACCAGGCAATTCAAAAAGCAAAATCTTTCCATTTTGACCTGGATGGGGCGGTCATGGCAAGTGACGCTTTTTTTCCATTCCCAGATTGTGTTGAAATTTCGCATAAAAGTGGAATAACCAGCGTTATACAGCCTGGAGGGTCTATTAAAGACCAGCTCAGTATCGATTATTGTAACGAAAATGGAATTGCCATGGTGATGACGGGTACCCGTCATTTTAAGCATTAATTTTGTTACTTTTGTCGATGAAATACACCCTTTAACCCGAAACCAAACCAGAATAATGGGATTTTTTGATTTTTTAACTGAGGAAATTGCCATCGATTTAGGCACGGCAAATACCCTCATTATCCATGCCGATAAAGTGGTGGTGGATAGCCCTTCTATCGTTGCCAGGGATAGAATTACGGGCAAAATTATCGCGGTTGGCAAGGAAGCCAGCATGATGCAGGGAAAAACCCATGAAAATATAAAGACCATACGGCCTTTGAAAGATGGTGTGATTGCCGATTTTGATGCGTCTGAAAAGATGATCAATATGTTCATTAAGAATATACCTGCACTCAAGAAGAAGTGGTTTCCCCCTGCTTTGAGAATGGTTATTTGCATCCCTTCAGGTATTACGGAAGTGGAGATGAGGGCGGTTAAAGAATCTGCCGAGCGGGTGAATGGAAAAGAAGTATATCTGATCCACGAACCGATGGCTGCCGCTATCGGTATTGGTCTGGACATCATGCAGCCCAAAGGAAATATGATCGTGGATATTGGTGGGGGTACCACCGAAATTGCGGTTATTGCGCTTGGGGGTATTGTCTGTGACAAGTCGGTAAAGATTGCGGGGGATGTCTTTACAAATGATATCATCTATTATATGCGGACTCAGCACAATTTGTATGTGGGTGAAAGCACGGCTGAGAACATTAAAATTCAAATCGGTTCAGCAACAGAGGACCTGCAGTCTCCCCCGGATGAGATGTCGGTTCAGGGCAGGGACCTTCTGACAGGAAAACCAAAACAGGTTTCCATTTCATTCAGGGAAATTGCGAAGGCTTTGGACAAATCCATTTTAAGGGTGGAGGATGCAGTTATGGAGACCCTTTCCCAGACACCACCTGAACTGGCCGCGGACATCTACAACACGGGCATTTATTTGGCAGGGGGTGGCTCCATGCTTCGAGGTCTCGACAGACGTTTATCTCAAAAAACCGATTTGCCGGTGTATATCGCCGAAGACCCCCTCAGGGCGGTTGTGCGAGGCACCGGAATTGCCCTGAAGAACCTGGAGCGCTATAAGAGTATACTGATCAAGTAAATATGTGAAGACCACGGCGGATTTGCATGATCCTTTTCGTATCATTTTAAAGTGCGTACTATCATCCAATAGAAGAATTGCATGCAGCAGATTATCAAATTTATCATCCGATATAAAACCTCGCTGCTCTACATGCTTTTATTACTGATTGCCCTGGCCTTTACCATCCAGTCCCATTCCTATCACCGTTCAAAATATTTTAATTCGGCCAACTGGATCACCGGGGGTATCTATAACACCTTTAATAATATTTCGGTGTATTTTGACCTGGATGAGGAAAATGAAAAGCTTTTGGAGGAAAACAGAAGGCTGAGATACTGGCTGTTCAACAAGGAGGAAAATGACTCCATTGAAATGGATACCACGGCCCTGAACTATAAGGTAATGTCTGCGCAGATCATAAAGAACAGCTACGCCAACCCTAATAATTACATTACTATAAACAAAGGAAATAAGGACAGCATAAAACAAGATATGGGTGTAATCACTGCCAAGGGAATACTGGGAATCGTGGAGCATACCTCCAGCCGCTATTCTGCCGTACAAAGTATATTGAATACCAAATCCAATATCAATGCCAAAATCAAAAACACCAACTACTTCGGCTCCCTGGTATGGGATACAGAACGGTACGACGTAGTGCAACTGGAAGATATTCCCCGGTTAGTGCCCCTTTTGGTGGGCGATACCATCGTTACGGGGGCCATGTCTAGTATATTCCCCGAGAACATTCCCATAGGGACCATTAAGAAATTTGACCTGAATGCATCCAAAAGTTTTTACAGTATAGATGTGGAACTATTTAACGATATGACCAACGTTAAAAATGTCTACATTATAGATAATGTTAACAGAACAGAGGTACTTCAACTGGAGTCCGAAATTGCCGATGACCAATAGCTTTTACTTCATCAATGCCATAAGATTTGCCCTTCTTGTATTGGTGCAGGTACTCGTGTTCAACAGGCTCAATTTTTTTGGATTCATAAACCCTATGGTTTATATTCTGTTTTTATATTGGTATCCGATCAAGGAGAACAGGGCACTTTTCATTGGCATAGGATTTTTGCTCGGCCTGTCCATCGATTTTTTCTCAGATACCATGGCTTTGCACGCGGCCTCAACCGTGACCATTGCCTATCTCAGGCCGGCCATAATGCGGTTTGTCTTCGGGGTTAACTATGAATTTCAAAGTTTTAAATTATCCAACACCACCCGGGCACAACAAATTACATTTTTGGCGTTATTAGTTATAGCACACCATGTTATTTTCTTTACGCTGGAGTTTTTCAGTTTGGCAAATTTGCTGTTAATTTTGAAGAAAGTAATATTCAACGGCTTCGCCACACTGACCCTGTGTTTATTGTTTGGCTCACTTTTTAGTGTTAGGAAAGAATAATGAAGAAATTTTTATTATCATCCATTATCGTGATCATCGGGATTACGTTTATCGGCAGATTGTCATATCTGCAGATATTCAGTTTTTCCCCTGACCAGGTATTGGAGGACCCGGCCATAAAAGCAATATACGATTACCCGGAGCGCGGTTATATCTATGACCGAAACGGAAAATTATTGGTTGGCAATGACCCTGCCTATGACGTCATGGTTATTCCCAGAGAAGTTAAGCCCCTGGATACCCTTGAATTTTGCAATCTCCTGGGGGTTGACAAGGAAAAATTTGTCAACGAATTGAAAAAGGCCAGGGTGTATTCACCCAGATTGCCTTCGGTACTGGTGCCACAGTTATCAAAGGAGGACTATGCCAGGTTACAGGAAAAAATGCGGAAATATGAAGGCTTCTATATACAAAAGAGGTCATTGCGCTATTATGACACCAATAGCGCGGCCAACGTCTTGGGCTATATCAGCGAGGTAAACGAAAGGGACCTGGCTAAAAATCCCTACCAGGTTCAGGGGGAATTAACCGGAAGAACCGGGGTGGAAAAACAATATGATGAAATTCTAAGGGGTCGCAAGGGTGTTCAGTACATACAGAAAGATCGATTTAACCGGGATATTGGCAAATACAAGGGCGGTATAATCGACACCTTGCCGGAGCAGGGGAAGGAAATTCATATTACCGTCGACAAGATATTACAGGAATACGGCGAGCAATTAATGCATGGCAAACGTGGTGGTATTGTGGCTATAGAACCCTCCTCCGGGGAAATTTTAACCATGATTTCCGGCCCCACTTATGATCCGGCCTTACTGGTGGGCAGGGAACGCTCCAAAAACTACAGCAAACTCCATTTTGATACCATATCCCAACCACTTTTTGACCGGTCTATATCCGCTGAAGGGTCTCCGGGATCACCGTTTAAAACCCTGAATGCATTGGTTGCCCTTCAGGAAGGGGTGATCACCACCGAAACAACCTTCAGGTGTTACAACGGTTTTTATGTGGGCAGAAAGAAAAGGGGTTGCCATTGTGGCGGTGGGATCAGAAACCTGAATTCGGGCATCTATAGATCTTGCAACGCATATTTTGCCAATGTGTTCAGGAAAATATACGACAAGTTCCCAACCACAGATGAAGGCATGGATGTTTGGGAAAAACATATTAAAAGTTTTGGCCTTGGGGGGTATCTGGGGTCGGACTTGTATACGGGAAGACCCGGACGAATTCCCAGCAAGGCCTACTACGATAAATGGTATGGTGATAACAGATGGTCTTCTTCCTATATTATTTCGAATGCCATAGGGCAAGGAGAGGTAGCTGCGACGCCCTTACAACTGGCCAATATGACAGCGGCCATTGCCAATCGCGGCCATTTTTATATACCCCATATCATTAAAAAAATCGAGGGTAAGGACATTACGATCCCAAAATTTGTGGAAGCCAGGCAAACGACTATCGACAAAAGGCATTTTGAGCCGGTAGTCCAGGGTATGGCCGATGTATATAAAAAAGGAACGGCCCAATGGGTGCAAATACCCGATATTGAAGTGGCCGGCAAAACCGGTACCGTTGAAAATTATACCCTTATTGATGGTGTAAAAACCCAATTGACCGATAATTCTGTTTTCGTAGCTTTCGCTCCCGTCAACAACCCGAAAATTGCCATTGCCGTATATATTGAAAACGGTTATTATGGTTCCCGCTATGCAGGTCATATTGCCTCCCTGCTCATTGAAAAATACCTGAAGGGAGAAATTACCAGAAAAGATTTGGAAAAAAGGATGCTGGAAAAAACACTGGAGCATGAATATGCCAAGCCCTATAGCGGGGAAGAATTCAAGATAAACGAGTATGTCTGGTAGAAACGTACTAAAACGTATAGATTGGCTTACCGTTTTATTCTTTCTCCTACTCATCGCCATTGGATGGATCAACATATACTCCAGTACTTTTACTGAAGATCATCAATCTGTTTTTGACTTTGACCAGTTATACGGGAAACAACTTTTCTTTATCGGCATCAGCCTTTTGAGCGCCATCGTGATCCTTGCCCTTGAGGCCGGTTTTTATGAACGATTCTCCAGTGTTTTGTATATCATCTCCATGGTCCTGCTTTTGGGGCTATTCCCTTTTGGGAAGACCATTGCCGGTGCTACTTCATGGTACGATCTGGGATTTTTCAACCTGCAACCATCCGAATTGGCTAAGGTGGCCACTTCACTTGCCCTGGCAAAATATCTCAGTGATATCCAGACCGATATTAAAAGAAGAAAAGATCAATTATTTGCCTTTTTGATCATTCTTATTCCGGCCGTTTTGATCATCCCCCAACCTGATCCCGGCAGCGCCATGGTTTTTTTTGCTTTGGTATTTGTAATTTTCAGAGAAGGTCTTCCTCTGTACTACCTTGGAATTGCCGTTTTGTGCATTCTTATTTTTATCACTACCCTGATGTTCGGCACCACATGGGTCGGGATAGGACTGGCCCTGGTTGTAGCCCTCTTCCTGGGAGTAAAAAAAGCTACTTTTAAGGTTCCTGTATTTCCCCTGATATCATTTTTTATCGTTGCTATTGTCTTTTCCCTTTCGGTGAATTTTGTATTTAACAATGTTTTTGAACAACGGCACAGGGACCGCTTCAGCCTTTGGTTACGTCTGGAAAAAGATCCCCAAAAACTGGAAGAAATCCGCAAAACCATTGGTTATAACACCTATCAATCCGAAAAGGCGATTGAATCCGGTGGGTTTTTTGGGAAGGGGTTTTTAGAGGGGACCAGAACCAAGGGGGACTTTGTACCAGAGCAACATACCGATTATATTTTTAGTACGGTCGGTGAAGAATGGGGGTTTCTGGGCACCACCACCGTGGTCATACTTTTTACATTGTTACTACTTAGGCTTGTGTATCTCGCTGAACGGCAACGAAACGATTTTAGTCGTATGTACGGCTATGGGGTCATTTCCATTTTGCTCATACATTACTTCATTAATATCGGAATGGTGATAGGGGTCCTTCCCACTATTGGTATTCCCCTTCCCTTCTTTAGTTATGGAGGTTCAGGGCTTTTGGGATTTACGGCTTTGTTGTTTATATTTTTAAAACTGGACGCCAACCGTTTAAACGAATGGTTGTAATAATGGGAAAACCGGAAGTGGCAACTGTTCGGTCGTTTGTTTACAAAAGCTGACGGATTCCATGGCGCATTGGCTTGTACGTGGATTTTAATCGATTTAAAATTTCCAACCCTGTGCACCAACGTGGTTCTCAATATTATCTTCCTGTTCGTCAGGTAGACCCTCGAAAAAATTAATCCCGGTAAGTCGTTCTACCTCTTCCACAGGAACAAGGAAGTGGTTCAATGAAGCGGCGGATTCCCTGTGGGGTATCAGAAATGCCAGAACCTTTATATTTCCGCGGGTACCCCGGGCTATTATTTTATAGTATGCTTTGGGCACGGCAACATCTTCCTCGCCAATGGAGGACAGCCCGTCCTGCAGGACACCCCCGGTAACCACATGCAGGGTGCCATAGCGTTTGCACCAGGAACGAACCTGCGATTCCAATCGGTGCCATACTCCGGAGTTAAACGCCCTATTCTGGGGAGCTATATTACTGGTATAAAAAGTTTCGTTATAAGCATCCTCGGAAAACCGCCGGTCTCCGGCAGGACATAAATGACCCCGGTCGTATAGAGAACCGCGATAATTCCTCCAATCAGCCGACTTACTTTTCACCAGCGGGTCCTCAATAAACATAGGCCGGTCCCTGTTGTCAGAAGTCAGGTGCCAATTTTCGAGGCTATAGGCCACCCATTCTGCCTGTTCAAAAGGTTCGTTATAGGATAACCAAAAGTGATTGTGCCTCACGACGGCACCGGTAGTTGAAGAAGGGATAAAATAATCAGGGATTTCGGTTGTAGGGCCTTCTCCATCCGGAGGATTGCAGGTAGCTGGGGTGTAGAAGTTCTCAAAGTACCAAAATCCCATAATGCAAACCATCAAAAGAATGGTATAAATGGTTTTGTTGGTTATTCGGGAACTCCCCTTTTCCATATGCCAAATTTAGACTAAATTACCGGCCTGGAACCGCCAGTCAAAGGTAAGGAACTGGCAAGAAATCCGACCAACGGAAAGTAGTGCCCTTGCCTCTGAAAGAAAGAGTCTGCAGGGGAATTTTTTTAAAAATAGATAAAAGAAAGGAAAAAATTTATGCTTACTTGGAAAGACATTATCCATTTTACCGTAGACGGCAATCCCGAACCGGAGCAGAGGGTTGAAAAAACAGAAGATGAATGGCGCCGACAGCTGACCCCGGAGCAGTTTAGGATAAGCAGGAAAAAAGGCACGGAAGCACCCCATTCAGGAGCTTTGTGCAGCATTTATGAGGCAGGTAAATATTCCTGTGTATGTTGTGAGACACCTTTGTTTGATTCAACCATTAAATTTGAATCCGGAACAGGCTGGCCGAGTTTTACCCAGCCCATTAAGGAGAATGCAATACAGTATAAAAAAGATACTGCCTACGGGATGGTACGCGTGGAAGTAATGTGCAATACCTGTGACGCCCACCTGGGACATGTGTTTCCAGACGGACCGGAACCCAGTGGTTTGCGCTATTGTATTAACTCAGAATCCATGCAACTGCTTAAAGAAGAAAGGATAAATAATGAGTTCTAGGAAATTAGAATCGGCCACCCTCGGCGGGGGATGTTTTTGGTGTATTGAGGCAGTATTCCAGGAAATAAAAGGGGTAGAAAAAGTGGTCTCCGGATATACCGGAGGCCAGGCACCCGGAAAACCCACATATAGAGAGGTGTGTTCCGGGCTTACAGGTCATGCAGAGGTAGTGCAGTTAACTTTTGATTCCAGAGAAATTTCCTATGAGGAGATATTGATCATTTTTATGACAAGCCATGACCCTACAACGCTGAACAGACAAGGTGGTGATGTAGGCACACAATACCGGTCTATGATCTATTATCACGATGAGGAACAAAGGAAAACAGCCGGGAGGGTCAAAAAAGAAATAGCTCCGTATTTCGACAATCCCATTGTTACCGAAATCAGTTCCCTGGAAACTTTTTACGAAGCTGAGGATTATCATCAGGAATACTACCGGAATAATTCGACCCAGGGTTATTGCAGTGCTATCATTACTCCTAAATTGGCAAAGCTGCGAAAAATGCATGCTGACAAGCTTAAAAATGTGACCTCTTAAATTCCTCATCACCAATGAAGAGAAAGAGAGTACTGGCTACGTGAAATCGATTGATAATGGCTGGGTATGAATGTTGTACACGATAGGGAAAATCACAGGTTTACCATGGACGTCAAAGACAAAATGGCAAGGGTGGATTACAGCCTGAAAAATGATAAAATGTACCTGGTGTACTCCGAAGTGCCCTTTGAATTCAGAGGCCGGGGATATGGTAAAAAGCTGGTAGAAGGTACATTTGAAAAGTTGACCGCAGAAGGTTATAAAGCGGTAGCCGTTTGTTCCTATATTAAGGCGGTGTCAACAAGGAGTGCCAAATGGCAATCGATCATCGGATGAAAGAACAAAGTTCCACGTCCCGGGATATTCACGGGACAATGCTTATAAAAAGGATGCAATCACTGCCCTTAGGGTATTCGGAAGTACGGTACCAGGGCAAAAAATACGGGGTGACCCGTTCCGTTTATAACTTTGGCAGGAGTATGAAGGTCTATGCCGAAGAATTGGGGGGCAGGGATACCATAAGTCTGAACTTTTATACCACAACGGCATCCGTGATATTAAAACCGTGTGAAATGACCGAACAAAAAGTTGTGCACTTTCTAATGAATTTTCAAAATCCATCCCACTTTGTCCGATAACGGTCTTTTAAAAATAGCACTTGGAGGGGGATGTCATTGGTGCACGGAGGCGGTATTCCAATCGCTTAGCGGGGTAGTCAATGTTGAACAGGGTTATGTATCCTCTATTGGGGATAACAAGACCTTTTCCGAGGGGGTTGTGGTGCATTTTGACGTCGCAAAGATCACCCTGTCTACCCTGGTAAAAGTTCATTTACACACGCATAAAAGTACTTCTGAACATTCCATGCGCAGGAAATACAGGTCGGCGATCTATACATTTTCGAAGGAACAGGCAACGATTGTTGGGGAGATATTCAAACAAGTACAGCCCGTATTCAAAGATCCAATAATTACCAAAATACTACCCTTCCGGAATTTCAGGCCTTCCGAAAGCAGGTATTTGAACTATTATTTGTCCAATCCTGAAAAACCTTTTTGCGAAAACCATATTACCCCGAAAATGGCAAAGCTTGGAATCTTATATGGCGGTGCGCTAAAGCATTAGTTGCCCATACGTTCCATCTTTATTCAACTGCCGATGTTGCCGCCCGTTGGATGCGTACCCGGATATGACTCAAATCCCCTTTATCCCTACTCAGGAGGGTAAAGAGAAAGGCGTTCCGTTCTATGAAATGTAATAATCCCGAAGAAAGGATTTGGCGGAATGATCGTAGCTTCGAAAATCACGGATGAGTCGGTTACATCCACCTCAATGGATTTCCCATAAAACCCCCCGTTGATGGAAACCGCTCCGGGAGAAAAAAGCACGTGATCCCCTGGTTCCAGATAATCCACATCGGACACTATGCTGGAGTATGTTTCCACACCCCGTTCCTTACCATACTGCCACAGCTGTTGAATGGTTTTATCAGCTTCATTTACCTCATAGGTTACTGCCCGGCTGTAGGTGGTGGTATTCGTATAATTTCTGTTATCCCCATTGTCAAATAACATAATATGGCCTTCGGGCGTAATGAGGGGGGCATGCTGGTACCAATTCCATTCAAAATCCGGATGGTTGGTATCCCCATCCAATACGGCCGGGTCCGTAATGGGGTCCCCTGCCTTATTCAGGGGTGTCAGCAAGAATTGATTGAGGTCCACGCCATCACCAGACATATTCCAACCTTTATGTGTCCCCATGATCCATACAACCTCATTGGAAGACGTCAGTTTTATGAGTCCCTGGGTGCGTCCTGAAATAATGATGGTATCGTCCGTTTCATCATAGGTAATGGCATTCGTGTGGATCCAATCGGAAGCATCATCTTTTAACGCCGTCCTGGTATTGTCCAGGGAAAGGTTCAAATCCCATAAATTTACAATGTCCTTGGTAGCCCTGTCTATCTCTATAATGTAATCTTCAATGCTTGCCGCGCCATCTTTGCTTACTGTAACCAAAAAGTTCCCGTTGGGTTTTTCATGCACTTCGTGATGAAAGGAAT
>DATGCB010000133.1:0-13841 GCA_035312365.1 Eudoraea sp.
GTATTCGACCCCCAGGGAATTTGTTCCAAAAATAAAGCCGTTCTGCCCGTCTTTATAAGTATCCAAAATAAATATAAAGGCATCTGTATTGTCGAGGATGGCATCGCGGCGGGGATCGGATACCACCAGGTTCTCCGGCTTTGCATCGTAACAAACCACTGCAACGAAAAAGGTATCCGCTGTATACGCAATGCGTATATCCGTCTTTTCCGAAGCCTTCTGTCCGTAGTTGGGTTGGGATTGTACGAGATCCCCGAAGGGCATAATGGCCTGCCAGACCGGATCGTTGATAACCTCACCGTCTATGGAGGGAGCTGTTTCAATGGCATTGGCCACAGCGGTTGGCCTGTTTTCAGTTGTAGCCAGGTTGTCCTGGGCCTGAAGGCAAAGAGCAAAACCGAAGTAGATTAGTGCAGGAGCAGCATGTTTTACAAAAGACATCCGGTGTGGTTGGAGGATTGGCCCAATAAATGTACCAATTTTTAATTCAACGTCTGAACAAATCCGCTATATATAAGCCTGATTTGGTCCCTTGGAAAGATAAGGCCGTGGGAACCCCTGTATGTAATTCATCAGAAAAGAGTCGGTATATTAGCTCTTTGATCACGGTCAGTTTAAAAGATTATTCAGCGCGATAGGAATGCTATTTTAAAATCTCTAAATTGACTTTGCAATCGCATAATTTTTCCGCCAATGCCAGGGGAAACACATTCATAATCTCTAATCCAAATTCGCAATTAATTGGCAGCATGTGACCGGAATGAATACGTTTGTCATACGGAAATATTAAATGCACAAAACATACCTTATTTAACCATATTGATTAACACTAATATGATACCCGCATGAAATTTCATCACTACGTTATTGTCCTGTTCACATCCTTGTTTGTTTCACTTAATGCGGTCCACGCACAACTTGCGACCACAACCGCATTGGAAACGGCTGGGGTCTCCGACGAACGCCTGGGGAGGTTTGCAAATTTCTTAAATAGGGAGAATGAAAAAGGTCACATCCCCGGTGCTGTATCCCTGATAGCCCGCAGGGGGGAAATTGTTCATGATGCTGCCTATGGGTACTGCAGCCTGACTGGCAAGCAGCCTATGCGCAGTGATAACATTTTCCATATCATGTCTATGACCAAGCCCATTGTAACAGTTGCCTTTATGATGCTGTATGAAGAAGGGTATTTTTTCCTGACCGATCCGGTGTCCGAATACCTGCCTCAATTTAAGGATGTAAGGGTCGCTGTCGATGTCAATGCGGGGAAGGATGGCGCAACAAACCCTGCGGATAAAGAGATCACCATTCATCATTTGTTAACACACACCGCAGGATTTTCCCATGGCCTCAGGGGAACTGAGTTGGACAACGATATTGCCAGGGCCCTTTACTATGAACCCCAGAAATCCATTGAAAGCCGCGTAAATACCCTTGTGAGTTTACCCCTTATCGGACAACCAGGAGAACAATGGTATTACAGTGCTTCCCCTGACGTGCTCTCCCTTTTGATTGAACATTTTTCCGGAATGAGTACCGCAGCATTTTTACAAGAGCGGATTTTTGATCCGCTGCAAATGAAAGATACGGGATACAATATTTCCAAAGCAAACCAGGACAGGTGGGTTCCCGTACACCAAATAAATGAGCAGGGAGTATTGGTCAACTCTGAGCGACAGCTCCCTATTGAAGGCAATACCATCTACGGGGGAACTCATGGCCTGTTTTCAACGGCAGCCGTTTATATGAAATTCTGCCGGATGCTCCTCAACAGGGGAAAGGCAAACGGATTTCAATTCCTGAGTCCCAATACCGTGGAACTCATGACACAAAATCATGTCGGGACATTATATCAGGCCCCCGGACAAGGCTTCGGGCTGGGGTTCGGTGTGACCACGGACGTTGCCGAAAGCAAGTCGCTGGGATCCGAAGGGCAGTATTATTGGAACGGAGCCTACTGTACATATTTCTTTATTGATCCGGAGGAAGAGCTGATCGCCATCGTGATGAGCCAGTTACAACCCTATAGTAATTTCTACGGTCAGAAGCTGAGGCAGTATGTGTACCAGACCCTCCTGGACCAAGCCATCTGGCAGCTAAAGCGACATGCATGATGAGCTGGATAAAAACGATACCCTATAAGGAAGCCGATGCAAAACTAAAACGCATATATGACCGCCTAAAAACCCCCGGGCGGCCGATAGACAACGTGCTCTCTGTCCACGGCCTGAGGCCCCACACTCTTTCGGGACATATGACCTTATATAAGAGCGTATTGCACAACAGCAATAATACGTTGCCAAAGTGGTACCTGGAAACTATTGGCATTTATGTGAGTATGCTGAACCGGTGCGACTATTGTGTATCGCATCACTTTGAAGGTTTAAAGCGAATCGTAAAAGACGATGACAAGTGCCGGGAATTTTACTACGCCGCCAAAAATGAAGTGCTGGCATCCTTTTTTGAACAGAATTACCTAAACGGACTGAGCTACGCAAGAAAGCTGACATTGCAGCCGCATACAATTACTGAAAATGATGTCGCTCTGCTAAGGCAATCAGGATTTTCTGAAGGAGAAATATTGGAAATAAATCAGGTGACTAGTTATTTTAATTATGTAAACAGGACGGTTTTGGGTTTGGGGGTTACAACAAAAGGTGATATTTTAGGGCTTTCACCAAACGACCATGATGATCCCGACAACTGGGAACATCAATAGTAAAGAAACACAAAAAATGAGAACACTGATTATTGTTTTGCTTTGGACCGGCCTTGCCATCCGGGGAAATGCCCAGGAGGTCATCGCCCTGCCTTACAAAGAGGGTAAGGATATTACCTGGAATGGCGGGGCAAAGGAATATTTTTCACCTATTTGGCAAACCGACGTGGTAACCAATGTCTCGGTGCCAACGATGCAGGTTTTTAAACCTGATGCCGGCACTGCCAATGGTACCTCAGTAATTGTGGCGCCGGGAGGGGGGCTTTATGCCCTGAGTATTAAGAGTGAAGGGACCGCCGTTGCAGAGTGGCTCAATAAACAGGGAATTACGGCCTTTGTACTGAAATACAGGCTGGTGCCCACCGGGGAGGATGGCGTTAAGGAAGTCATGGAGATTGGCAATCGGATCGGGGAAACGGTAGCACCTGTGTTACCTCTTTCCATTCATGATGGCCTGGCTGCTATTTCCTATGTGCGTACCAATGCGGAAGCACTGGGCGTTGACCCTGGTAAAATAGGATTTATGGGGTTTTCGGCCGGGGGGGCCGTGACCATGGGCGTAACGTTTAACTATTCCCGGGAAAACCGCCCGGATTTTATAGTACCGGTCTACCCATGGATGACCGTATTAGGTGAATATAAGGTACCTGAAGACGCACCGCCTTTACTGGTCATCTGTGCGTCAGATGATCCCCTGGGCCTGGCTCCTGAGAGTGTGGATCTCTATTCCGGTTGGTTAAACGCCGGCAAAGTTGTAGGGCTGCACATGTATGCGAAAGGTGGCCACGGCTTTGGAATGAAATCTCAGGGCCTTCCCTCTGACCACTGGATCTCCCGGTTTTATGACTGGGCATTGTCTGAAGGACTGACCCGGGTAATTGATAGCAATTAATATGGATTTCATTCACCATACGCTGCAATGGTGCAAAGGGGAGATCTTCGAAGGCAAGATGAGTTTGCTCTTTGGGATACTTATTCTTTTGGTCAGCCTTTCTTATTGGAAATGGGGAACTACTGCCTACGCAAGAGCCATGTTCTGGCCCCTCCTTGTGGTCGCCTTCTTAGCCGCAGGAGCTGGGGTTTATCTCATCACAACCAATCATAAAAGAATTGTTGCGTATCAGGAGGCATTCCGGGAGAATCCGGTTACATTTATGGATACCGAAAAGGAACGCACCGCCGATTTTATCAAATGGTATCCGGTTACTCAAAAAATATTCCTTGGGGTAATGCTCGTTGGGATGTTGTGCCTGATATTGTCTCAATCCCCGGTGATACGGGCGGTCGGGATAGCCGTAATGCTCCTTTCCCTTTACGTATTTGTTCTGGACCATTTTTCTGAAGAACGCGCCCGTTTGTATCATTCCAGAATAATTGAACATTTGACAAATTAAAAGTAACTTGCGGCAAATTTTCTGAATGTATAAAGCACTCCTTTTCATTCTTGTTTTAATCGGGTCCTGGTCCCAAGCACAGGATCCGCTCAGGTTTCAGGAAGAAGTGGCTGCCATCCAAAAAAAGTATGATACTTTGTGGAACAGTTCCCGGGAAACAGTGGTTTTTACCGGAAGTTCAAGTATTCGTTTCTGGAAAAACCTCCAGGATGTCTTTCCGCAATATCAGATCGTAAATTCAGGTTTCGGGGGTTCGCATGCCTCGGACCTTTTGGTTTATGCCGAGGATCTGGTGTTAAAATACCGGCCTGCAAAGGTGTTTATTTATGAGGGAGACAACGATATCGCTTTTAAGAAAAAGCCGGGGGAGATCCTGTCGGATACGGAGCAGATCATTCATAAAATCAGGGGGCAAGACCCGAATACCAAAATTATTATTATTGCAGCCAAACCAAGCCTGGCCCGTTGGCACCTGAAAAGGAGCTATAAAAGATTGAATCGGCGTTTTAAGCGATTGTGCAGCAAAGATCGGCTTCTTGAATTTGCGGATGTTTGGGACGCTATGTTAAACGGACGTCACCTCCGGGAGGATATCTTCATCGACGACGGATTGCATATGAACCCCAAAGGGTACGAGCTTTGGTACGACGTAATAAAACCTTATATGAATTAGTATAAAATGAATTGACATCCATGTCCCGATAAATTTCCTTTGTAAAAAATTATCAACCTGAAATTAATGAAAAAACCTGTATTCCAATCCAACCCCCTATTCGCAATACCTGCACTCCTGGGTATCATTACCTTTTTTTCCTGTACTGAAACAAAAAAGCCCGAAATTGTTTTTCCACCAACCGATCTCGCCATGGAAAATATGATTCCGAAGCCCCTTAAGGTGACCGCTACCCATACGGCATTCGGGCTCGATCAATACACAGCGATCTATACCACGCAGACAGCTTCCGGATTCAGGGAAGCAGGGGAATTCCTTTCCGAAAAAATAAAGGGCAAAACAGGACTCAATTTGCCGGTCAATTCAGCGGATGCAGGTACCGTGGACCGCATCATCTATATCAATGAGGCAGACAGTACTCAGCTTGAAGGTCCTGAGGCCTACCAGCTATACATCACAAAGGATTCCGTGATCCTCAATGCAAATTCCGCAGAAGGTGCCTTTCGCGGCATTCAGACTTTAAGGCAGATCATACCTGAGGTCAGTAACGATACCCT
The DNA here is from genome assembly GCA_035312365.1 of Eudoraea sp. GTDB lineage: Bacteria > Bacteroidota > Bacteroidia > Flavobacteriales > Flavobacteriaceae > JAFMPW01. The sequence continues at coordinate 5,344 of DATGCB010000133.1, forward strand.
GGCTGATCAACCTGTCTGGCCAATTCCTTCAGGGAAGATCACTGACAACCCCAATTTTGCATACAGGGGATCCATGCTCGATGTGGCGAGGCACTTTTTTACCGTAGAGGACGTAAAGAAATACATTGACCTGCTGGCCTACTATAAGATCAATGTCCTGCACCTGCACTTATCGGATGATCAGGGCTGGCGCATAGAGGTCAAATCCTGGCCAAAACTAACCGAAATAGGAGGAAGCACCGAAGTTGGCGGGGAGGCCGGCGGTTTTTTTACGCAGGAAGACTATAAGGACCTTGTAGCTTATGCCGCCGCTCATTATATGACCATAGTTCCTGAGATCGATATGCCCGGGCATACCAATGCCGCCTCTGTGTCTTATCCCTTCCTCAATGGGAATGGAAAAACACCGGAATTATATGAGGGTACACGTGTTGGCTTCAGTACATTTGATACGCGCAAGGATACCGTCTATGCGTTTATTGACGATGTAGTCAGGGAAATTTCAGCCATTACTCCCGGCCCCTATTTTCACATAGGCGGAGACGAAAGCCATGTCACAAAGAAAAACGATTATATCTATTTTGTACAAAAGGTGGAAAAGATCGTTCAGAAGTACGGCAAGCGGATGATAGGCTGGGATGAAATCGCACAGGCCCGGTTGGATTCCACATCCGTTGCCCAGTTCTGGGCAAGTGAAGCCCATGCCACAGCAGCTGTGGAAAAGGGCATGCAGGTGATCCTCTCCCCGGCTAAAAGGACCTATTTGGATATGCAGTATGATACCCTCTCCGAATACGGGCTCCATTGGGCCGCCTACATCCCGGTAGATACCGCCTATGTATGGAGTCCGGAGCGTTATACTAAAGGGGTGCCGAAGGAACATATTTTAGGGATAGAAGCACCACTGTGGTCCGAGACGATCAGCAACAGGGATGAACTGGAGTACCTCGCCTTCCCAAGGATCATTGGGTATTCGGAACTTAGCTGGAGTACGGAAGAAAACAGGGACTGGGAAAATTTCAGGGTGCGCCTGGGCAACCAGGCACCTTTTCTGGACAGGATGGATGTAAAATATTATCGCTCGGCACTTATCGACTGGAAAGAAAATAAGTATACGTACAGGGAGATCCCGAAGGACTAGGCACAACCACTGAGCGATCCCGCACCATAGAATTCCTGGTATGGTTCACACTCCCGGTAATTGCCGGTTTTACCTTAATGAAATATCCCTGGGACTACTCCTCCTCGCCGGAAAGGGGTTGATCCTCCTCATCCTCGGAAAAATTGGTGATCCCATGGTCCGTGAGAATGTTGTACCATTGAACCACTTTCCTGATATCACTGGCATACACCCTGTCTTCGTCATAATTAGGAAGGACCTCAAAAAAGTACTCCTCCAGGGAAAGCCTGTCTGCCTTATGGCCAACGGTTGTCTTGCCCCCTTTCTCTTTTTCCTGGATTTTTTGGAAAACATCCCTTAACGGAAGATCTTCCTCCAGGGTATAGATGGCAATTTCCGAAAGTACACTTACATTGTTGTTCATTCCAACACTGACCCTTTTTTTATCCGAAAGGGATTCTACTATAAAACCGGTCCTTGTCCGTGTCAACAATTTAAATAATCCTGGTCGTCCACCAATCGACAAAATTTTATCCAAACTCATAGATGCGGTTAAAAATCCCGGCAAAGATTACACTTTTGCCCAAATAAATTTCTAATTTCGTCTCATATTTTTTCCTGTATCCAAACAAGGCACCCCCGCTTACCTTGCCTTCTTCATCGCCGGAAAGCGCATTTTATAATCGACCTTTATCTTGCCCTTTGAGATGTTTGCGAGTTTCCCGCGGATCAGTCGCTTTTTAAGGGGAGAGAGTTTATCCGTAAACAGGATACCTTCTATGTGATCGTATTCATGCTGGATCACCCTCGCTAACACACCTTCATAGGATTCCCTATGAAACTTAAAATTTTCATCGACATAGCTGATCGTAATGGTATCCTTCCTCGTTACATCCTCGCGAATATCAGGGATACTTAAACACCCTTCATTAAAGGGCCAGTCCTTCCCGGATTCTTCTTCCATTTTGGCATTGATGAACACCTTTTTAAAGTTTTTAAAGATATTTTGCTCCTCTTCTGATATTTCCTCGTCATCTGCGAAGGGTGCCGTATCAACCATAAACAAACGAAGGGGTAAGCCTACCTGCGGTGCAGCCAGGCCCACCCCACTTGCCTTATACATGGTCTCCCACATATTGGCTATCAACTTCTTTAAATTAGGGTGATCCTTCTGTATCTCCACCCCTTTCTTTCTTAAAACAGGATCGCCATAGGCTACAATTGGTAATGTCATATTCTTAACTTCTATTCATAAAGGACTGCAAAATGAGCGTGGCACTAATTTCGTCAACCAAGGCTTTATCAGCGCGCTGCTTTTTTTTCAGGCCTCCTTTTATCATGGTTTGCACCGCCATTTTCGATGTAAAACGTTCGTCTTCCCTTTCCACGGGAATTTCCGGAAAATGAAGCCTGAGTTTTTTGATAAATGCCCTGATCATTGCTTCGGATTCAGAAGGTGTGTTGTCCATTTGCCTGGGTTCACCCACTACCCATATGTCAATATCCTCCGTCGCTACATAATTCTTAAGAAATTCGAGAAGGTCTGTGGTAGGCACCGTCGTCAAGCCCGAGGCAATGAGTTGCAGCTCATCCGTTACGGCAATACCAGTCCGTTTTTTTCCGTAGTCCAGTGCAACAATCCTTCCCATGGAATTTTTTTGCAAAAATAGCCCATAATTTGTTATAGCTCTAAATTTTACAGGCTTTATTACCTCCCAGGACGTATCTTTGCCGAAATTTGAAAACACACGAATGGACGAAATCCGACATATAATTGATAATGCCTGGGATAATCGCGAATTATTAAAGGATGCCCTTACCCGGGAAACGATACGTGAAGTGATCAATCAAATTGATGAGGGAACACTGCGTTGTGCTGAACCTTCTAAGGATGGGTGGCAAATCAACGAATGGGTGAAAAAAGCAGTGGTCCTCTACTTCCCCATTCAAAAAATGGAGTCCATCGAGGTGGGGATATTTGAATATCATGACAAAATACCTTTAAAGAAAGGCTATGCAGAAAAGGGAATAAGGGTAGTTCCGCATGCAGTTGCCCGGCATGGGGCCTACATCTCCCCCGGGGTTATATTAATGCCGAGCTACGTGAATATCGGCGCCTATGTGGATGAAGGAACTATGGTGGATACCTGGGCCACCGTGGGCAGTTGTGCCCAGATTGGCAAGCACGTGCATCTCAGCGGTGGTGTTGGAATCGGCGGGGTCCTGGAACCTCTGCAGGCCGCACCTGTCATCATTGAGGATAATGCCTTTATAGGCAGCCGATGCATTGTGGTGGAAGGGGTCCGGATTGAAAAGGAAGCCGTGCTGGGTGCCAATGTTGTCCTTACCGGTTCCACCAAAATAATCGATGTTACGGGCGCGACGCCTGTGGAGTACAAAGGCCGTGTTCCTGCCGGATCCGTGGTGATCCCGGGAAGCTATGCCAAAAAGTTCCCCTCAGGGGAATACCAGGTACCGTGCGCACTCATTATAGGTACCCGCAAGGAAAGCACCAATAAAAAAACCTCTCTGAATGATGCCCTGAGAGAGCATAATGTGGCTGTTTAATTTTGTAGGAATTTTATATTGTTATATACTTTTTTCTATTTTTTTTAGTTATAATTTTGTCAAAGAGAACGTAACATACCTACTTATAATCTTTTTATGAGCGACCACAGAAAGAAAATATCAGCCCTTATTATTACGTATAATGAGATTGGCTATATAGAAAAATGTATAGATTCCGTGGATTTTGCGGATGAAATTATTGTCGTCGACTCTTATAGTACGGACGGAACGTACGAGTATCTTATCAACCATCCCCGCGTAAAAGTTATACAGCATCCATTTTCCAATTTTACTGCTCAGAAATCATTTACACTGAAGCAGGCCACGAACGACTGGATTCTCTTTTTGGATGCCGACGAAGTGGTTTCCGAATCCCTTCGAAAAGAAATAATCGAAACCGTCAACAGCGATGAAAACTATGCCGCGTACTGGTGTTACAGGAATTTTATGTTTCAAAACAAACCCCTCAGGTACAGTGGGTGGCAAACCGACAAAAATTACCGGCTTTTCAGGAAGAGTATGGCGAAATTCTCAGATAAAAAAATCGTTCATGAAACCCTTGATGTAGATGGCAAAACGGGGATTTTATCAGCAAGATTAACACATTTTTGCTACAAGAACTATGAAGATTACCGCGCAAAAATGATCAAATACGGCAGATTAAAAGCGAAAGAATCCTTCTACCGGGAAAAGAGATTCAATTATATGTCCTATATTTTTAAACCGGCCTGGAAATTCTTTAACCACTATGTCCTGCGCATGGGTATCCTGGATGGCAGAAAGGGAATGACGATCTGTTATCTCAATGCACTGAGTGATCTGGAACGTTTCAGAGAGTTGAAAAAATTGGAAAAGAAAAACGAGCTGGCGTATTACTTGGTGATGCCGTGATACGTCCACACACTTCTCTTTTGCCTTACTTCCCTCCGTATCACCTGATTTTTAGCGATCGCCTCAGGGGTTTTGTATCCCCTTTCGTGGTCAAGGTGAATACATACTGCACTATATCTCAACTGCTTTGATTTTACGCCAAAGTTAAAGAGTCGTTCCCCAAACTCCCGGTCCTCCCCCCCGTATTGCATCCGTTCATCAAAGCCGTTGATATTCATGATATCCTTTTTCCAGCCAGACGAATTATGTCCATTCCAACTGGCATTTGTCGGGGTAAACGTATTAAAGAGGGTAGAAATAAACCCTTTCGCAGTAAGCTTGTTGTTCTTAAAGGTCTTCGGAATTCCCATCTCCTTCAGCCACTGGATATTAAAACAATTTTGCTTTTCAATATCTTTTTTGGTGATGGCCTTTGAAATATTCATTGGCAACATATAATATCCTCCGGAGATGAAATAACCGGGCTCCTTGTTTATATAATGGACCTGAACAAAATCCTCCCTGGGAATGCAATCCCCATCCGTCATGATTATATAGTCGTTGACGCAGGCAACAATCGCCTTATTCAGGATTTTGCATTTTTGAAAACCGGTATCCTCCTGCCAGACATGCTTGATCTCATAGGACAATTCCCCGCGAGTATTGTTGATCAATGCCACCGTTTCAGGGCCTGATCCGTCATCGGCAACAATCAATTCGAAATCCTTGTAGGTTTGACAATTGAAACCCCATAGAACCTTCTCTAACCAGTCTGGATTGTTATATGTACTAACGATAACACTGACTGTGCTCATCTGTGATCTTTTAATTTTTACTACTTTTACAAATGTAGTTTTTTGAATTCCATCTCCAATATAATTCTCAAAATTTAGATGAACCCCTCGTGATTGCACCTTATTTGTAGTGCCTGGAAGACAAGGAACAGTCAGAAATAATGGAGGGAAAATTACGATCGCATGAAACGCACTTATGTAGGGTCCACTATCTATCATATTTATCTCGCTATCCTGCATATGATCCGGGACTCCGGCTATACCACAAAAGATGTGGGCAACAATCTCCTGTTCCTTGTAGAAAGTACCCCGATGATTGAACAGCTATCGCCCAATCTCAAAAAAAAATTCTTCAGGGAGGTTTATTTCCTATCTGAACGAAAAGACCATGTGAAGGCCCTTGGTAAATTTGATTATTCCCTAAGAAGAAAGCAAAAGTTATTGCCATTTATGAAAAAAAAGCATCCCGAACTTTTGACAGAAACGGAATTTATCGAAGAATCCGACCTTTATTTGTGCGATACGGATTCTTCAAAGAGCTATTTTTTATATGCGTACGGACATAAGAATATATTTATGATCGAGGACGGGGCCAGAACATATCGCCAGCGTCACAGCGCGTTTGAACATTTTATAAAAACATATATCACCAAAACCCCCGTCGGCGGCGGATTCGATCGTGAAATAAATACCATTTATGCCCAGTTCCCGGATCGGCTTCCCGCCCCGATCCGAAAAAAAGCCAGAGAATTGAATTTAAAAAAGGAAGTGGCCAGACTGGAGGCAGCTGTCAAACAGGAAATTTTCGAGATCTTCCTTTCGAACGAGGAATTCAAAATAGAAGGGAACAACAATGCGCTCTTATTAACCCAACCCATTTCTGAGGATAAGGTTATTAAAGATGAAGCGGTAAAAATAGCGATCTACAGGGATGTCATCTCCAGGATCCCTGAAAATTTCAGGGTGATCTTAAAAACACACCCCAGGGAAACCACTAACTACAGGGACTATTTCAAGGATATCACGGTGCTTCCTGCCCTTTTTCCCATTGAAATTCTGGGGCTGAAAGATGGGTTTTATTTTGAACGGGGATATACTCTGTTCTCTACTGCGCTCTCTAATTTGGAAATTGTTAATAACCGTTTTTTCCTGGGTAAGGATTATTTGGATAAATTTACCGTCAAAGCCACCAAAGATCTGATCATGAATATGGTGGTAGACGAAAATGCATAAACCGAGAATTCAGGACAATGCCAGAAAATAAAAGTATAGGGTTCATTCCGCTTAGAAAAAATTCCAAGGGAATTCCCAATAAGAATAAAAAGAAACTTTTGGGACGTCCCCTATTTACCTGGGTATTGACAGAAGCCATTTTTTCTGATCTCGACACCATTTATGTTTTCACAGATGACGAGGACATTATTGACTATGTCAGTCTCCATTTTACCTGGGCGCCCAAAGTGGTTCCCCTGAAGCGCTCCCCTCAAAATGCTTCGGACACCGCTTCTACCGAAGATGCTATCCTGGAATTCTGTGCCGCAAAACATGCTGAATTTGATTTCTTTTGCCTGCTGCAGGCTACCTCTCCCCTCACCCAGCGGCAACACATCAATAACGCCTTGAATACACTGAAAAACAAAGGATTGGACGCAGTTCTAAGCGTTGTAAATACACATCGTTTTACGTGGTCCGAGGCAGGGGAAAGCCTCAATTACAATTATAGGAAACGTCCGAGAAGGCAAGATTTCAGCGGGCTTCTCATAGAAAATGGCGCCATATATTGCACAACCTCTGCCGCGCTCCTCCATTCAGGGAACAGGCTTAGCGGTTCCATTGGCACCGTTAAAATGCCTGAGGAGACCCTGGTTGAAATTGATTCGGAGACCGATTGGATGGTCGTTGAACAGTTGTTGGTCTCCAGGTTTAAATCAGGCAAATCTACCGGGAGGATTAATTACCTGGTACTGGACGTGGATGGTGTTTTTACCGATGGTAAAATTGTATACGGGGAAAAAGGAGAATTCTCCAAAACCTTTGATATGCGTGATGGCATGGGGCTGGAAATAATTCGGGAACAAGGTGTTAAGGTAATGGTTATGACCTCGGAAAACTCCAAAGTGGTAGCGCAGCGAATGGAAAAATTAAAAATCGAAGATGTATTTCTGGGGGTCAAAGACAAGTATTCCTTCCTTGATAACATCTGTTCTGAGCGTAGAATTTCTCCTGAGACCCTTGCGTACATAGGGGATGACGTCAATGATCTGAGTAATATGCTAAGGGCCGGTTGGTCGTTTTGCCCGTCCAATGCGACCAAAATAGTTAAATACCATGCAGATGTAGTGCTGACCAATAAATCTGCCGATGGTGCCATCCGGGAAGCCTCAGAATTTATAATGAACTATAATCAGAGATTTAATGACCTATAAAGAACCCTATATCATTGCCGAAATTGGATGTAACCACAAGGGTGATATGCAAATTGCGCGGGAACTCATCAGTATGGCCAGGATTTTTGGGAATGCGAATGCCGTGAAGTTTCAAAAGAGAAACAATAAGGAGTTACTCACCGAAGAGCAGTACAATGCACCACACCCAAACCCCGTAAATGCCTATGGCGATACCTATGGGGCGCATCGGGAGTTTTTGGAATTTGATGTTGAACAACACAGGGAGTTGAAGAATTATTGTGAGGAAGTTGGGATTACCTATTCCACTTCGGTGTGGGAATCCACTTCAGCCATGGAAATTGCCGGTTTGCAGCCCGACTTTATCAAAATTCCTTCGGCTTGTAACAATAACTTCGGGATGCTGGGGTGGTTATGTGAAAATTTCCAGGGTGAAATCCATATTTCAACCGGTATGACCACAAAGGATGAAATTGAGGATATTGTCAATTTCTTCGGAAACCGGGGCCGAAGCAAAGATCTCGTCGTTTATAATTGTACTTCGGGGTACCCTGTTCCCTTTGATGATATTTGTTTGCTCGATATCCTGAGGTTGAAGGAAAAATATAGTGAAAAAGTAAAAAGCATCGGCTTTTCCGGGCATCACCTGGGCATCGCGGTTGATGTTGCCGCCTACACCCTGGGCGCCCATATCATTGAACGGCATTTTACCCTGGACAGAACATGGAAAGGAACTGATCA
>DATGCB010000134.1:0-5430 GCA_035312365.1 Eudoraea sp.
AAATATTCCTGTAATTCTATATATTTAAGTTTGCTCGATTTTCCCCCATACCAGCGTTGTCGTACCACGTAGTCCTCCAAAACATCCGAAAGAAAGATCTTTACGAACTTGGCATCTTCCAGCAATTCCTCCCACGCTACATCAAAGGCGTAGGGAGGTTGTAATATGGATTCCTGCTTTTTCTTGGTCATACTCAATGTTTAATATGGAAAAGATGGAAGGGCAAGGCCGGATGAAGCTCAATAAAATTCCATTCATTATTCCAAATATACCCATTATTGGTGATAATGTCGTATAATTCAACGCCCCGTTCGGTAAATGGCTGCAGGGCATCCAGGGGTAATTGAACCTGTCCCCTCTGTGCGTAATACGGATCGAGGTTGATCACGATTAACAGCTCGTCTGTCTTGGCGTCATTCCATTTGTAAAATGCAATAAGTTGCTCATTTTGTATTTCGCAAAAGCGGATATTGTTGGTCTGTTGCAATGCGGGGTGTTCCTTCCGTGCAGCATTGATTTTTCCAATGAGGTAGGTAAGTTTATTTTCCTTTGACCAATCCCAGTGCCTCACCTCATATTTTTCACAATCGCGATATTCTTCTTTCCCCGGCATAGCTTCCGTAACCATATATTCAAATACGGGGCCATAGATCCCGAGGTTGCCACACAAAGTCCCGGCGAGCACGTACCTGATCAGATGCATGGTCTCGTTGGCACCCTGCAGATGATACGGGTTGATATCGGGGGTATTGGGCCAAAAATTCGGACGGTAGTATTCCTTCATCTCACTTTGGGTGAGCTCCACCACATACTCTGTGATTTCATGTTTATGAACTCTCCAGGTAAAATATGTATAGGACTGGGAAAAGCCCTGTTTTGCCAGCTGCTGCATCACCTTTGGCCTGGAAAAAGCTTCCGCCAGGAACAGCACATCCGGGTGTTTCTTCTTTACCTCCCCTATGAGCCAGTTCCAGAAGAAATAGGGTTTGGTATGCGGGTTATCTACTCGGAAAATATTAATTCCCATAGATACCCAGTGAAGGGCAACACTCAGCAACTCCTCCCAAAGTGCCTTGTATTCTTTCGTTTCAAAGTAAAAATTGACAATGTCCTGGTATTTTTTGGGTGGATTTTCAGCATATTGAATGGTGCCGTCCGGTCGTTTCCTGAACCACTCCGGGTGTTCCGTCACATAGGGATGGTCCGGAGCGGCCTGAAAAGCCAGGTCCATCGCGATTTCTATCCCCATCCCGTTCGCCTTTTTAATAAGCGCCTTAAAATCCTTTTCATCGCCCAATTCAGGATGTATTGATTTGTGACCACCATGCCTGGAACCTATCCCCCAGGGTACCCCGGAATCTCCTTCGCTCGCGGTGGTAACATTGTTTTTTCCCTTCCTGTTGACTTCGCCTATGGGATGGATCGGCGGGAAATACAGCACATCAAAACCCATATTTGCAATCCTTGGCAAAAGGGCTTCACAATCCCTGAAGGTGCCATGTTTCCCGGGCTCAGGTGAGGCAGAACGCGGAAAGAATTCATACCAGGTACTGAAATTGGCCTTTTTCCTGTCCACATAAAGCCTTAAGGGTGCACTGGAATTCGCCAGGATTCGCTGCGGGTATTCGAGGAATAGCTGATGCAGTTCGTCCGAGGTGGCTGTCGCAACCGCTGTGTCATATTTTTTTTCATCCTGAAATTCCCCAATCCATTTTTTAAGAAGGGACTTTTTCGTTTCGGCTGCGCGGGTACTCAGGTAATTCAGGTACTGTACTCCGTCCAGTAATTCGCTTCTTACATGTTGATGATCTTTTAATTTCGCTTCAATACCATGTTGCCAGTTCAGGGCATAATCCACCCATCCCTGAACATGGTAGGTATAAAAGCCTTGTTTAGCTACGACAAAGGAGGCAGTATGAACATCCTGTCCGAGGTGCTCCATACGGACCCCTGTATATTTTTTGGCCGTTTCGTGCTTAAACATTACTTCTGCCTGAACCAAATCATGGCCATCGGGTAATACATCGGCATAGATCCGCACGGAATCTCCGGTAACTCTTTTAATAAAATATGAACCACACTGTATTTGTGGTGAAACATTCTCTATGATAACGCGTTGTTGTTTCAACATTTGGTCAATTGCATTGGTTATCGCTAAATGTAGGAAATTCTCCTGAAATCATTATGGGCCCCGAAAAAAATATACAAAGAGTCCCGGGAATCCCGGGAATAAATAATTTTTGGAACGCTTTTTGAAAGCGATTGTACAGACACAAACCACAGCAGCGGTCAAAAGGCCTGCTTCTAACATTTAAAATTTATATTTATGAAAAGCACAGTACTTTTTATCGGCACTTTTTTAGCATTAATTTTTAGCTCCTGTGAAGGTCCTGCGGGACCTCCCGGATTCGACGGGCGGGATGGCCTGGATGGATTCGATGGCCTGGATGGGGTAAACATCCTTGGCAATGTGTTGGAAATCGAAGGAGATTTCAATACCGGAAACGAATATTCCATATTTTTTGAATTCCCGCAGACCGTCGAGGTTTTTGAATCGGATATTGTCCTGGTCTACCTGTTATGGGACCAGACAGAAGACGGCAACGGGGAAGCCGTGGACATATGGAGGCTACTTCCCCAAACGCGCATATTAAATCAGGGGCTGTTGCAATACAATTTTGATCATACTTTTCTGTATGTCCAAATCTTTTTGGAGTCGGATTTCGACCTTTCGACGCTGCCTTCGGATGACACCGATAACCAGGTATTCAGAATTGCCATTATGCCGGCTGATTTTGCTGCCGGATCCAAATTGGATATGGGCAATTTAGATGCTGTAATGCGCAGTCTGAATGTGAAGGAAAGTGATGTGAAGCGTATGAAGCGTTAATAGCGTCGATATTTTGTAATGGCTTATCCCCGGATCCCTCAGGGAACGGGGATTTTTACATTTGAATGCGTATTTTTGACAGGGTTGTTCATAAATTACGTCTAAAGCAAAAAAAGATATGATGAAACATCTTGCAATTATTTTCTGCCTGATGCTGTTCGGGTGCAAGGGAAACTCCCAGGAAAAAGAACTGGCCAAAGAAAACTCATCCGAGAAAGAAGCAGCTTTTCCTGTGACCAAATCAGAAGAGGAATGGCGCAAAACTCTGACAGAGACGGAGTTTTATGTCCTAAGGAAGGCAGCTACGGAAAATCCCGGCACCAGTGAGTTGCTTCACAAAACAGAAAAAGGGACCTATGTCTGTGCCGGGTGTGGCACTCCCCTTTTTAAAAGTGAGCATAAATTTGAATCGGGCACCGGATGGCCAAGTTTTGACCGGGCTATCGAAGGTAATGTCGCCTATGATGTCGACCACAAGATTGGGTATAAAAGGACAGAGGAACATTGCGCCGTATGCGGAGGTCACCTTGGGCACGTGTTTGAGGATGGTCCCGCGGCAACTACCGGGATGCGGCACTGCATCAATGGGGTAGCTCTTGATTTTGTGCCTTCCAACGAGTAAAAAAGGACGTACCTGCCACGGGCAAATCGACCGTTTTATCATTTATCCGTCGTATCTCCAATTAGCACCGGTATATGAATACTCAGGAAAACTACCTGCAAAGTATGTTCCATGAATTCAGGCGTTATAAATCCCTGGGGGACAAAACATTTGCTCAACTCAACGACTCCGATATCCATTGGAAATATAGTGAAACGGATAATTCTGTCTCGGTGATTGTCAAACACCTGACTGGTAATATGAAGAGCAGATTTACCAATTTTCTGGAAGAAGACGGTGAGAAACCATGGCGCCAGAGGGAGGCAGAGTTTGAGGATACGTATACCTCCAAAAAAATGATGATATCTGAATGGGAAAAAGGATGGAAATGTCTTTTTGATGCCCTGTCATCCGTGACCATGCAGAATATCGGCCAGGTGGTTAAAATCAGGAATGAGGAGCATAGCATTACCGAGGCCCTTAACCGGCAACTGGGGCATTATGCCAACCATATCGGACAAATAGTAATGCTTGGCAAGATGATCAAAGGCGAGGATTGGGTGTCTCTCTCTATTCCAAGGGGGGGCACAGCGGCTTTTAACAAAAGGATGTTTGGAAAGTAACCCCCTATGGCTCGTTTCCTCTTTCCGAATGAAACGTGCACATTCCCTCTTATTTTATTCGCGGAATTGAAGCTATGAACATTGATTATTGTCAATGGTTCAGGGATCGTAATTCCCTGTCTGCTCGTTATTCCGCCCTGTTATTTAACATTGATTATCCTGTTTGATATTTTACATGGCGTTTCCGATTGGTTTTGTAACTTTGGCATCGCACATTTTTCACAGCTAAAAATTTGACATATGAGCACTTTCGATGTTATTGTCTTGGGTAGTGGTCCCGGGGGATATGTTACGGCTATCAGGGCTTCCCAACTTGGGTTAAAAACGGCTATCATAGAAAAAGAAAATCTGGGTGGCGTATGTCTGAACTGGGGATGTATCCCTACCAAAGCCCTGTTGAAATCAGCCCAGGTCTTTGAGTACCTGCAGCACGCCGGGGATTATGGGTTAAAAGTTGAGGGTGCGGATAAGGATTTTGGAGCGGTGGTGAAAAGAAGCAGAAATGTGGCCGATGGCATGAGCAAAGGCGTTCAATTTCTGATGAAAAAGAACAAGATAGAAGTCATCCATGGTTACGGCAGGCTAAAGCCCGGGAAGAAAGTAATGGTACAGGATACTGACGGTAAGGAAACGGAATACGGTGCGGAGCACATCATCATTGCCACGGGGGCCCGAAGCAGGGAATTGCCGAGTCTTCCTCAGGATGGAAAAAAAATAATCGGGTATCGCAAAGCGATGTCCCTGGAGACACAACCTAAAAAAATGATCGTTGTTGGCAGCGGTGCCATCGGCATAGAATTCGCGTATTTTTACAATGCCATGGGCACCGAGGTGACCGTGGTGGAATTCCTGCCCAATGTAGTGCCCGTCGAAGATGAGGAGGTCTCCAAACAATTGGAACGAATCTTTAAAAAAGCAGGGGTAAAGATCATGACATCTTCCGAAGTTACAAAGGTGGATACCTCCGGAGACGGTGTAAAGGCAACGGTAAAAACAGAGAAAGGGGAAGAAATTCTCGAAGCAGATATTGTCTTGTCTGCCGTTGGAATCAAGAGCAATATAGAAAATATCGGGATCGAGGACGTAGGGATAGCCACGGACAGGGACAAGATCGTCGTCAACGATTATTACCTCACCAATATCCCCGGGTATTACGCCATTGGGGATGTAACACCAGGACCTGCCCTTGCCCATGTGGCCTCGGCTGAAGGCATACTATGTGTCGAAAAAATTGCGGGAATGCATGTGGAACCCCTGGATTATGGTAATATCCCCGGTTGTACTTACTGCATGCCAGAAATAGCATCGGTTGGATT
>DATGCB010000135.1:0-13823 GCA_035312365.1 Eudoraea sp.
TTCATAAACTGTTGTATTGTTTTTGCCAACCATAGTTTCAGCAGCTACGAGTGCATTAAATATGGATTCTTCCGTTGCCTGTGCCGTTGCTTCGAAAAGTCCGGACATTTTATCGTTTGGAACCATCCTAACCACCTGATCGGCGTTCCGGCCAGTTGCCCCTGGATTGGCAGTGGAAAATGCTATAAAAATGTCCCCCGATCCATTACCTCCATATCCTCCTAATCTACTTATGCCTATAGGGACTCTGCAGGCAAGTCATTTTAATTGGTGCGGGAGCAATGGTGCCTCAGTTGCAACGACAACGATGATAGACCCCCGGTCTTCGTCTGATTTTAAAGGATCCAACAGGGGCATGAGTTCAGAAATTTCATTGCCAACCGGCACAACGGCTATCCTGAGAGATTTACGAGTACCGTAGTTTGCCTGAACTAAGACCCCAAGGGTGTAAGTGCTTGAGGCTATTTATATTTGCCGTGAAGAAGTCCCTATACCGCCTTTAAAACGATGGCAGATCATTCCTGTACCCCCACCGACATTCCCTTCTTCTACAGGTCCTGCTTTGGCGCTGTCCAAAGCTGAAAATGCATGTTCCCTTTTCACGTGAAACCCATTGATGTCATTCAAGTCTCCATCATAGGTTTCGGCCACTACAGGTAATGCCCAAAAAATATCCGGTTCATCGGGAAGCGGGTCAAAATATTTGTTTTTAAACTGCCATTCGACTACAGCATCCCTGACAACGCCAACACTGTGCGTATTTGTGATCATAATGGGGCCTTCAAGGAAACCTGATTCTTCGACCCAGGTTGTTCCGGTCATTTCTCCATTGCCATTGAGGCTATTCCACCCTGCAAAAACAGGATCGTAATTTTTGCTCCGGGGTAATACGGCTGTGACACCTGTTCAAACAGGACCTTCTCCCACGAGCAACGTACCTTTACCGGAAATCAATGTCGTATGTCCAACTTCGACACCACCGACATCTGTAAATGAATTTAGTTTGCCCGGTTTTCCATCAATAGGTATCCCCAGATCTCTTGCCCTTTGTTTTTGCCCATATGCCTGGCAAGCAGTGATCAGAACGATAAAAATTACCAGTATTTCTTTCATTTAGGTCGGTTTTAATTTTGTGAAACGGTCAAAGCTATCTGTCGTTTTTATCACATTTAGCTTATGTTATTTGTAGAATTTTTAAGTTTCTTCACTTTCCACGCTTTTTTTATTTGTTTTTTCGTTTGCTACTGAGCGGACCTTTACGAAGGTTTTCAAGTGGGTAGCGGTACACTTCTTTCAGTATGGAAATGAGTTCAGTTGCCGCATGATCGATTAATTGAGTTCCGCGTTCGGCATCTGCGTCAAGTGCGTTGCCAACCACTCCAGCCGGATTAAGGTCCTGAGACTGCCAGGCAATCCTGGTTGGACCGGTAACGCTCAAATGACGGAAATCCCAATCAATATCCTTCATCAACGGCCGGAAGTTCCGGGCTTTACTCATGTCAACCAGGTCAGGGTGTAAATGCAGCATTACAGACGTCTCCACACTTCCTCCGTGAATTCCATATCTCATTTCGTCTTGCGGAAACAGATCTCCGGGATATAAGGAATACTGATTCACTACTACAACCAGCATTCCCAGTCGTACTCGCAAATCACGGGCCACAATATCCATAATCTGAGGCTGACCTCCGTGAGTGTTATAAAGCACAAGTTTCCGAATGCCAACACGATGGACAGACTCGGCAATCTCGGTCCACAATCGACGTAATGTTTCCGGTTCAAGCGTCAGCGTACCAGCAAAATTGCTGTGTTCGTTTGACTTTCCTACAGGCATCATCGGAAGCACCGTGACGGGCAGTTCAGTTGGCAACTGCTCCAGCATGCGTTCAATTACGGCTCTATTTGCACATGCATCAGCGCAGATCGGGAGGTGAGGTCCGTGCTGCTCAATTGCTGCAACGGGAAGGATTGTAATCACCTGTCCGGCATCAAGAGCTGCAAAGTCCTCTGTTGTCATATCCTGCCAGTAATCCCGGGGAAGATCCTGCCCACTAACAATCAAAGACGATCCATACGTTAAGAATAAACCCAAAATTAAAGCTCGGGTAATCGCCGTGCCTTTGAAGCAAAGTGTCTCCACTCCTTTCTTGTTAATCGTCAAAATGAAAAGCTGAATTGAAAAAAGTATAAATTTTTTCATAATAAAATATGGTTTCATTCGAATCAATTGTGGTTGGTTGAGGTCTCGTGTATGGCCTGTGCAGGTTTTTCACGACGTCAGGTTACACGAAACCGAAATTAATTGAAAAGTAATTAATTTTTGGATAAGGTATGAGGTATGGGATATGCACGTTGTTATCGATAGTTTATTTCTTAAAATTTAATTTTTAGGTGTTCTAAAAGGTGTGTATCTATAGTACTTAGGTCTGGGATCTAATCTAATATGTAGCCAAGATATTCCTCCACCGGCAACAGATACCCAGATTGGTTTGTCGGTAATTCTCATTTTTATTTCATTAGCCGTTACCTTCCATATCGATTTTTGTTGATCACGAGATGCATACCGATAAAACCTATCCAAATTCGAATAGTCATCTTCCGTCCTAAATGGAGAAGGGACAATTAGTAAAGTATCCCTGCCTAAATTAAGAAAGGTTACAATCCCATTTTTGTCATTATTGGAATCGAAGTATTTTTTATAAGTCACCCGATCAGGTATGATGTTTGCCGGAGAAGGGGTATTTAATATTGCAAATTGGAAATCATTGCTGAAAGAAGATTTTGTAACTGGTGGCGTTTCCCATATATATGAATAAAATCCGCATTTCCGAAATAGGTTGTTATAGAAATACAAAAAATTATCATTCTCAATCCAAAGATTCAACACTTGTTCATAAGTTAAAATTTTGGAGTTCTTTTTTAGCTTATACAAGAGAATATTCCCATTATTTTCTGACTCTATTACAGCTTCAAAATCGTTCTCTCGAATTATTGAAATATTGTTATTTTCAACTTCATTAAATGATTCTGCCAGATCTTCAGATACGGTATCCATCCTGTTTATTTCATGATTTAACTCACCTAGAACTTTTTCTTTCATTTTTTCCCATCTTACACTGGTTAATTTGTCCTCTATGTTGAACAATCCCTCAATCTCTTCTTTAAATATTGAAAGATTCAAATTGTCATTTATTGAAAAACCAATATTTTGCTTGAAGACTCCCTGGACATCTTTATATGTCAAGGGCGGAATTAATATTGGAAATACTTTCCTGGCCGTGATCCAACTTGCGCCCATTTCGAAAAGCGAAATTGGACTTTTATAATATTTGTCAGATAAAAGAAAGATGACAACAATTTCTTTGTTCAGCCATTGTTTAATTTCTTCTAAGAAGTTTTCTCCAAGTGGGACTCCATAACCAGGTAATGATGAACAAAATATGGACCTATGTGAAACTCCTATTTTCTCTATCAATTCAACAATTTTTTCAGCATAAACTGAATCTTTGTGGCTATGGCTGATGAATATTCTTTTTGTATTTTTCATTAATTCTGTAGAATTTGATTTTGTCCTTGAATCTCCTATATCTAAAATATATTCAAGAGTTCGATCTAATAAGTATTTGGTTTTATCAACTTTACCAAATAGATTTTGCTTACTGAATTTATCTTTGAAAAAATTCAGTTGTAATTTAGACTCGAGAATCTCTTTAGTTGAGAGTTGATTGTATGAGAGCAGGTTATATAAAGCCTCGAGAGCATAGTAAAAATTAATTTTTTTCCTTTGATTTTGGGCTACAATTGAATCACCTTCGTCTTTTAGGTTGGATAAAAAACCAGGAATATCAGAATAAGTCTTAGCTCTTGACAGTTTTGAGTAAAATATTAATCGATCAAGAGAATGATTAGAATTTAATAAATCTGAAATCTCCTCCAATTGGGTTACGGAAAGATATTCAGGACTCCTTTCTATTTTATGTATGATATCTTTCTTCTGCGCAAAATTTAGATCTTCAAAACTATCTTTATATTTATCCAAGAGTTTTATCATGACCTTTACAAATTATCGATAACGGTCCAGGTTAGGATGCTGTTGCAGTCTGCAGTTGCGATGCGCTTTGGCACCTCGCGCCTGCGTGCAGGCAGGCTGCAAAAGAGCAACTGATCACTTATTGGTCAGCCGGTGATTATTTAAATTTAGTCAAATTTGTCGGTTACTGGGAGGGAGCACTACATCTTAGTCATTGTTGGATGCTTTGATTTTCTATGGTTACTAACTGACAGTACCGTTTCATTGTTTCTTCATCTTTTCCTAAATCAACCGCATAAAAAACCGCAAAACGGTTCTTGCCCTCTGTTATTATAAAGTAGTTTTAATCTACCTCTATCCTGGCCAATAATTCTTCGCCTTCAACGGTTGCTTGTTGCGTAGAGGATTTGATCGTTTTGTTTATCATGATCACTAAACTAATGGAATTTAAAAGCTTGCGTTGAAGATCCGGAATTTCAATGCGGGCTTCCATGCGTTCATCCATGTCTTTTGTGTGAAAATTTGTCGTGAGTCCTTTTTCGGAAGGGAAGAAGTTTTGGGCATTGAGATCAATGACCTCCAGGAATACAGGAAATACATTTGGGTAATAAACATTATCCCGATTACCCAGGATCATCGTTTCGATCCCGTCAATATTATTATAAAAGCCCATAGTCTTCGATCTGATTTCAGCGCTCTTTATCAAATTTAACTGCCCGGTTGAACTCAGTTCTATAAACGTTGTATTCGCTTTACTTATGCCAATTGAGTACATAATAGAACCTAATCTCTTGTCCAGATCACCAATTTTCCTAAAATCTTTTTCTCTTTTAAAATCACTTAAAATGGAATCTGCCAAAACAGCTTCCCTTTCACAAAATTTACTGATGGATTCCAATATTTCAATCTGATTGGACACGTCAGTTTTAAGTCTTTCCAAATACGTTAATTCTTTGTTGCTATCTATCCTGCCGGAATTCCAATGATTAATGCTTAGTGCAATTAAAATCCCGATAACTACCAGCAGGATTTCGCCCAGGGCATAGAATACGTATTTACTGAACTTGTTTTCAGAAAGCAGCTGCTTTCTGATACGCCTGAAGAATTTGATCATAGGTGCCTATTTTCCATGCTGATAGAATCTTAACAATGGATTTTTACATATTAATTCATTCTTACTTTAGTTGCCTGTTCAAGCAATTTGTTTATCCCACCTTTATCAATCAGGA
The DNA here is from genome assembly GCA_035312365.1 of Eudoraea sp. Lineage (GTDB taxonomy): Bacteria > Bacteroidota > Bacteroidia > Flavobacteriales > Flavobacteriaceae > JAFMPW01. The sequence continues at coordinate 5,260 of DATGCB010000135.1, forward strand.
TTCCATCCAATACAACCGCAGAAATCTTTGTGGTATTACGGATATCTTCTAAGGGATCGGCATGGAGTATAACAAAGTCTGCCTCCTGCCCAACAGAAATAGTGCCGTCATATCCATCAATTTGCAGATAAGCTGCGACATTACCCGTAGCAGTTAGTAAAGCTTCCTGTGGACTTAAACCTGCCTCAACAAAAATCGCCAGTTCGTCATGAAGGGTCGCCCCTGGTACCTGGAAATTCCAGTAACTGGAATCAGTGCCTGCCAGGAACTTTACGCCCTTCTCATGAAATATTTTTGTTAGATGGACGTATGCCTCATACCATTGGTTCAGATGATCGTAATAGCCCGGTAGCTCCTCTTTGGGAACGTTACTAAAGCCAAAATGCTGGTCAGGTTTCCAGAAATCTAACCATGAGGAAGGTAATAAGGCCAGGCGCCCATCTTCCCAAAAAGAGGGTGTCCCGGATTTACCCCACGCCCGAATATCAATATGGGTTGGAGTGATCCAGGTGTTATTGAAATCCAGTCTTTCCACAAGCGTATTAGCTTTTTCATCACTCCAGGTCGAAAGCCTTTCTTCAAGGGGGGGAAAGGCAATGTTACGGATAGAGATTTCTTGCTCAATTAACGCAAGATGTTGCTTCCGAAGAGCCGATTCCTTCTCGGAAATGGAAACATACATTTCCAGGTAATGCTCAAGGGTGCGCAAACCGATATCTGAAGCCTCACTGGCACTCACCGCATAGGGCACATGTCCGGCGATATGAATTCCTAATTCTTTCGCCCGGCTTGCTATGGCTTTTAGGCGATCTAATGGTACAGCCGATTGTATTTTAATGAAATCTGCACCTTGTCCAACCAGGGTGTCAATAACAGCGACGGGGTCTTTTCCTTCTGGTGAAGGTCCATCCACCCAGGGCCCGGATGCGATTACTTTTGGTGCATGTTCATGCCTTTGAGCCCCCTCTTTGAAACCGCTTGGTAAGAGTCCACCCATATCACGGATCCCCAATACCCCATGAGCGATCAGAAGGGGGAAAAACAGGTCAAGTTCATTTTGACTTTGAATATGGGTGTGAACGTCCCAAAGTCCCGGGATTACAAATTTATCCTCTGCATTGATAACTTTAGTTTCCTGAGGAATTTCAATTTTTGACGTTTCCAGAATGGCTTCAATTTTCCCTTTATGAACAATAATTGAATGATCCAGTAACCTGGAACCGGTTCTCGCGTCAATGATCGCAGGGTTCTTTACTAAAAGATCAACCTGCTCAGGTTTAATAAGTTCGGTGTTTCTTTTACACGAAAACAGTACGGATAACAATCCCAATAACCCTATGATGATCGTTTTCATTTTGTGTCAGATTTTGGTTGATTAAATGGCGTTTATTTATTGTCAGTGACAGTTTATGGTTATTTTTTTAAACCTTCCTTTAAAACATCTATTTTTTCCTGTGAATAGTCATTTTCACCAACTTCCAGGGCTTTGGTAAAATATTCAAGTGCTTTAATTGAATCTTGTTGCGCTAAAAAACAATCGCCCCTGGAATCATATACGTTTGAACTTTTTGGGAAATTTTGAATGTTCAGATCAAATAATGCTGAGGCTTTGTCGGGCATATTGTTGTTCATAAATCCATATCCGATTGAATTTATAAATTGCTCCGGGGGAAGGACCTTATACCCAAAAAGGTTTGATACGTTTTCATAGTGAGCGTTGACCACATTGATTAATTCTTCTGCAGTTGCTGCTGAAGCAGGATCAAAGTATTTTTTCAATCCATGAAGTGTAAACCACGGGAATAGAAAACGGAGCGCATCATACTCAGAAATAAGGGGTACACTACCGTGGTCATCATGGCTATAGTATTTCCATCCAAAAAGCAACCCGTTATCTCTTTGATGGTCGACAGAATTCACAAATTTCAATATGGATCTGATATGAGCTGTGGACCTGGTTGTATCATTACTGACATCGTCAATATTCATTCCTTCATCCATCGTGTTTGCAATCCCGACGTATAAGGCTTTCCCATCCAGCTTACTTACCGATATAACGGAATCAGCTACCTTCAAAAAAGCCTGGTCATCCCACCATAAACTCGGGTCTATTGCCACATAGTTATTAAAAAGATGTGCTTTGCTTATAAGGGCGTTGATAACACTCAAACCACCGAATGAATGACCTATAAAGGTCCTGTATGGAGCTGCGGGATACGTTCTTTCAATATGCGGAATTAACTCCTCCTCCATAAAGTCGAGGAATTTGTTGCCCCCACCGGAAGCATATTGTACAGAATCCCCTGAAAAGAAATCAATATCCACATGCGATGGTGTCAGGTCCCTGGCCCTATTCGTATTTGGGATCGCAACAATGATCATTTCAGGTAAAACCGTGTTACCATTGGTGGTACTCAGTTGCCTGATCATTCCCGTCACAGAATAAAAATGTCCGGGACCATCCAATAAATATAATACCGGGTATTTCGTATTATTCGACGCGCTGTTTATTGCACTTTCCGGGATATGCACCCATATTTTGCGAGACTCATTTAATATGTTGGAATAAACGCTGTCTATTTGACCGATTACTATCTGATTTGTTGGTTTTTCGGGATTTGTCGTTTCTTCCTTTTGCTGGCAATTACCCAGGGTGAAAGCTATTGCGATATATAATAGGTAATTTTTCATTGGTTAAATTTAATTATTCCCTGGTTGTCATTAACAGTACTGATAAAGGAGGTTTTCCTGGATCTCCGAACCTTTAGTGAAAGTGATAATCCATTTTATCAATTGTTGTGGTCTGTCTATTTACTATCCTCAATTAACTTTTCAAAATTTTTTTTAGATGATTCAATTTCCACTAACAATGCATCACGACTACTCATCAAAATACTTTTAGGAACACCGTCCCAAGGTCCTTCAATTCGATCCGACAGGAAATCGATATTTTCTGGTTCCAGCAGATCTTTCAAATCGATTAGTTTTGCAAGATAGCTCCTGGCAACATCAGGCTGTTCCTTATTCCTGGAACCCTGAATGTTGACATATATAGGGGCTGTATGAAAATGAGAACTGGATCGTTTATATGAATAATGGAGTGGATATACCAAAACATTTTCCATGCGTTTTTGACTGGAGCCTCTGAGTGCAAACCAGGATACCGTTTCCACAGGCCAGTCAAAATTGAAACTAACTGAATCTACATCAATCGTTCGTGAAACCTTTTTGATTACATGACCATTTTGTACAACTTCAACATACTTAAGGTCATCGGCAGCCGGGTTAAACTTTACAACTCCGGAAATGTGCAAATTTTCACCGGGATTCATTTCTATTTTACTTCCTACTGGCATCCCATTTATACTGGGACCGGTTGTAACAAAGGTGCGTCCATTTGAAACACCTTGCTTCCAATTTTCAAAATTAAACTCTCCGGGAACAAATGTGTAGAATCTTTCGTGACCGGGTATAGTTTGTTCGTGGCATGGATAATCCGTTCCTGCAGTTGGTGCCACCTTAAATCCAAGGTTTAAAACATCATACCACCCTGAATAGTCAATTCTGTTAATTTGAAGGATTTCCATGAAGTGGAGTACATTATGTGGTAATACTATAGCCTGGCCCACTTGATGACCAGCAATTGCTTCATCAGACCAACCATGAGCATAACCGTTGATTCCACCTAGCTCAACCGCTTTCTCCCATATCAATCGATATACGAGATATTTTTCTGATTCAAATAATGGTTTACTTGCTCCTAAGGTTATGGTATGTCCGAGGACATGTGTACGAGGGTTTTCCTGGCCGCTTGCAAGTATATAATCACCTTCACGATATATCGCATTTGATCCAAATTCATATTGTTTTGCCATTTCAAAGTTCTTGACTTTCCCGGATTGCAAAAGATTAGCGACGTGAATATCCTCGGCCTGCATCATTTTTGATATATAAGGATTTAACTCCAAAACCGGACGTGGTATATGGAGATGGTCATCCGCACTATACCAACCTTTTTTAGGCATATTGATCCATCTCAATAAATGCACGTTTAGGGTAGTCTGAACTCCAGGTTCAATTTGTATGCTATCGCTGAACACTTTATATTCAATACCTTTAAACACGCTGACATACACCAAACCTGGTTTGATCTGTAAGGTCGAGACCCCATTGGTGTAGAATTCAGCAGATCCGTGATATGGATTTGTTACACTCTTGGAAAAATGTGCCAATACCTTTTCCAGGTTATTTAGTTGAGCTCCTGTATCACTCATGTCACAATCACCACCAACTGGAACGGCATTGTCCGCAATGTAAAAATTGTTCTCTTTATCCCTGATTTCGATTCGGGCAGGGGTTAGTTCATCTTTATCAAATATTTTTAACTGTAGAGAATCCTTTTGTCCAAAAACATTAGTTAAAAAGGAAGTTATTGTTACTATGAACAGCAATAATTTTTTTATGGAACTCACTTTCTTAAATATAAATTCGTTGATGGACCACAACGGTCTGGATTAAATGCGTTTTCCTTGATCACCCTAACTTTAGCGAAAGGGATAATGCATTTTTTCTTTTGTTTGCGGCGCTTATTTCTTAATTATATCAGATATTACTCTTGTATATAAAACTTCTTTTAATGGCCTCTCTTCGCCATTAGCATCAATTGCCCATGCATAAAATCTATGATGATCATTATCTTGAATGATCCAGGCAGAATTTGTGCCTGTAACTAAAGTGGGCGAATTGTTTTTGATCGAATTTCCGTCAGGATAGAGGCTGAGGTTTAAGTCAAACCTAAATTCATTTTTCACGGAATCGTAGGTTTCCAACGCATATCCCCCCATGGGATATTGATAAGTAGCACCATAATTAATGTAGGTGTCTAATACAGAATCGTATTTGTGAAAACCCAGGAATCTAAATGTTGTGTCCACGCCAATTTCATCAACAACCAAAGTTTTCTGATCATGTAAAAAGTAAATATGTGCCCTGGCTTTAAAGCTTTCTTGAATGTTTCCCGGGAACCATGATTTCTCAATACAATCCCATTCCCCCACAAAAATTTCGAATTTTTTCATTGGGTTTGTCGCGCTCAGCGGCGTTTGTTCTGGCAGCCAGTTATTTCGATTTTGTGTGTTGGTCGTTTCGATGCACCCTGTAAATAAAGTCATTGATAAAAGACATGCCGCCCCTGCAATAGCACACCACTTAAGGTATATTAATTTTTTCATCACTATAATTTAATAATTGCCGCGAATGTTGTCGTGTATGGCATCTGCCATAGAAGTTTTGAACTAAGTTATTAAAAATGATTTAGGAAACGGAAATTTGCCAGAACTTCTCGGACATCCAATAAGCAACTCTTGCATTTGTTATGCATCTCGTTGTGCTTTTGTTATTTGAAAATTAGGATTGATTGTTAGAATTTTTAATTTCTACTTTATTAGATTCTATTTTAGAATGAATAAATCTCATATTTGGACATTATTAAAATTTTAACGATCACGAATCACCTTTTAGCAAACTCGATTTATAATCGTAACTTATAACGACTCTCTGTTTGACCAGGCGAAAAAATTTGAATAAAGTGAATACTCGTAATCGACGAATCTTTGTAAGTGCTCCACGAACTAAACGTCTTGAACAGCGACCGGATCTTCTTGAGGAATTCCCGAATATCATTGAGTTTAAGAAGAAGATTTATGAGAAAATTGAAAGTATAAACTACGAAGTTGTGCGATTTGGTGAAAAAGAGGCGAAGCATGGTATTGCAGCGAGCAAAGGAGGATGGAATATAAAGTCGATGGAAGAAGTGATTTCCCAATGCATTGGTGCTGTGATAATTGGAATTCCATTCTGGGAGGTTATAGACAGGGAAAATATTAAATCCAACCAAAATGAAGTTAGAGGATCAAATTGGTTACCAACAGAATACTGTCATTATGAGGGAGCCGTTGCACATAAGTTGAAATTACCCACCCTAGCTATTTCCGTAGGGATAAAGAATCGTGTAGTTTTTGAAGAGCGAAGTTCGGCAATTATTGTAGAATTGGAAAAACCAGATCCAGGATTTCTTGATTTGGATGAATTTAGCAATACTTTTAAAATTTGGGAGAACAGATTGAAAGAACGCCGTGATATTTTCCTTGGATATTGTAGCCTTGAAACCCAACTGGCACAAAAGTTAAGAAAGTACCTTGAGAGTAATTTTAATGTGTCAGTGCTTGACTGGAAAACAGATTTTGTACCTGGGCCTACAATTCTTGAAGAAGTGGAACATGCGGCCGCAGTATGCTCAACTGGGATTTTTCTTTTTACAGAGGACGATAAACAGGACAAAGATCTTGCGCAAGGTATTTATGTTCCCAGAGACAACGTAGTCTTCGAAGCAGGATATTTTATTAACTCTAAGGGAAATGAAAGAGTCTTAGTCATACGCAAAGGCGATACCAAAATTCCCACAGATTTAGGTGGTAAGATTTATCCTGGGCTTGAAGGTGATTCAGACTTAAAATCAATTTCATGGGAACTCGAAAAATTTATCAATAGAACATTAGGCCCAGGATGAATTAATGAATCTATCGGATTGAGATTCATTAAAAAAGATTATTGTTACAAATATTAAGGCACAACGGCCCCGGGTATGGAACGTAGGGCATCTCATAGCTGCGTACTTGTCCACCGAGACAAAACTTTCTAAGAGCCGAAAACTTGCGGAATGCACTGTCCGCCCTATGTTTTATACCCATTGCTATGCGGTCGGCTTTCTTTTTTTCATAGATATAATTTACTCTATTTTGATTAGATTCCATGTCATGGCCAGGCCAAATCCTAATGTTAGATGCACAATTCCCCATAAAATAGAGACAGCCACAATGCCTCCAAGAGAGGGGAAAAATGTGATGCCAAGCCCGATGGCGAGGGCAACGTTTTGGAATGCTACTTCAATGGCAACGGCTCTACGTTCTGCTGCCATTAGTCCGGCCAGCCAGCCGATTCCCCAACCTAAGGCGACTGCAATTACGAAAGTGAAAAGAACAGGAAATAGTGCAGTTTGAGCTAAAAGAGCCAGTGACTTAAAGTTGCTTCCAATGATCATTGCTACGATTACGGCAAATACGATCACCGCGATTTTGCGCACCGCACTACGGATTCGATCAGCTGTAATGGGACGTTTTGCACGCATGAGCATACCGGCGGTGACTGGGATAACCAACATGATCAACAAAGTCATGATCACCCGCTGTGGATCCATGCTGATACGCTGAAGTACCTCGAGCGTGGAAGGATTCATTGATGCCCAAAAGGCGAACAAAAGCGGTGTAAGTATGATACTGAAAAGTGTAGAAACTGCGGTCATACTTATGGAAGTGGCTACATCGCCTTTTGCAACACCGGTAAGGTAGTTCGACAGCGCTCCGCCCGGGCAACACGTGACCAGCAAAAGGCCGAGTGCGATACTGGGTGAATCGGTCAGGTTCAAACCGGTGAAGAAGGCAACAGCGGGCAGGATTCCAAATTGAGCAACAAGTCCGATGGTAGGTGCCTTCGGTCTTTTGAGAACTCTCAGCAGCTTTTCCCACGTCAGATCCAGAGATACTGCAAAGACCAAGAACCCAACCATGACTCCGACAATCATGCCAATTCGAGGATCGAAACTGAAAGGTATTTGATTGATGTCATCCATGAGAAGTCCTCTTTAGTTGATGGTCGGTTTCTCTCCAAGCATACAATGAGCACCAAACTTTACCCGGTCATTGCGTTCGGTTCGGCAATTGACAAAGCCCGCATTGCGGAATGCCGCTTCGAGATCTGCAAGCTCATGGAGATAAAAACCTTCTGTTCCTACCGGTTTAAAGCGCATAAAATTTTCCCGAACAGGAAAGGTAACGGCTGCCCGTCCTTTGGGTTTGAGAACACGGAACATTTCTTTAAAAACCGCTCCCGGATCTTCAATCACATACGCAGTGGCGACACTACATGCTTTGTCAAATACATTATTTTCAGAAGGAAGTGCATTGCCTTGAGCCAGATGTAATTTAACCCTGCCTTCTGAGATGGCTTTGGCGTTTTTCCTGGATGCCATTTCGATTGCGGTCTTCGATATTTCGGCTCCTGTTACAGAACCTCTGACTGCTCTTTGTAATAGCAATTTAATATTCGCCCCGTTTCCGAATCCAATTTCAATAATTTGGTCTTCCGGTTGAACGTCCAGAAGGTCGGCAGTCCATCGAGCATGGGCAATAGTCTTTGGTGTCATCCATGCAAATAAGACCTTGCCGAAAAAACCCTTCGGGTATTGCATTTGCTTGCCGATTGTTTTCAATAGTTTCATCATACTATATGTTTGGTTTTCTTAAACATTATGTTCTTTTAAGCTACCGCATAACGGTTTGGATAAAATGCGTTCGAATGCATTTTATCTTTTGTGTGTGCCCAGCATGGGCATCTTTTTACTACAGAAATGTAGTTAATTAATCTAGAGGGTGCAAGTCCCTTGTGGGCGGGGGTAACTCCTCGAACCATTAGTAAGTCGCAAGGGTGAAGACCGCGAGGTTTAATCT
>DATGCB010000136.1:0-3333 GCA_035312365.1 Eudoraea sp.
AGCGGAATGATGCCGGTCTACGAGCGGGTGCAGAATATGGCGGAAGGAGCGGCCATCATGGCCAATGTGGATTACAAAATTTCGCTTATTTCGGGAATATATGAGGTATTGGTGAACCGGGCAGGCGGTGAGATCATGCAAAATAACCTGGAACTCCTGGGGCCTATAACCTATACCGAAGAAGAAATAGCCTTTGGGAAGAAGATCCAGATGGTCACCGGAAAACCACAGGTAGGCATGGATAGTAAAATTACCCCCCTGGAAGAGACCAAGGAAAATCCCGGTGGGGGATCCACGGATGTAGGTGATGTAAGCTGGAATGTGGCTAATATTAATCTCGGGGTGACCACAGCCCCAAAGGACACCCCCTGGCATTCATGGGCGGTCGTAGCCTGTGGAGGCATGAGTATTGGGCATAAAGGGATGACCTATGCCGCCAAGGCACTGGGAATGACCATGGTAGATCTTTTTGAAGATGCCAAACTGGTAGAGGAGGTAAAGGCAGAATACAGGGAGCGTAAAGGGACCGAGGTCTACGAGGCGATCGTCCCGGATGGCCCACCTCCGATCGACTGGAATTAATTGCGTTCAGCACTTAACACCGTTATACCCATACCCCCTGTGCCCGGACACATTGAAGATCATCCTTCATGGAAAAAATATTAATTAAAGGAATCAAAATTAAACAGGCAATACCATGGCTGAAAAAGAAATTGTAAAAGAGTATCCCAATAAAGAAATAACGATCATCTGGAAGCCGGCCAGATGCATTCACTCGGCTATTTGTGTGCAAACCCTACCCGACGTTTATGACCCGGAAGCCAAGCCCTGGATAAAACCTGAAAATGCAAAAGCGAGTGCCCTGCGGTCCCAGGTGGATAGATGTCCTTCAGGGGCCCTGACCTATAGAATGAATAACGAAAAGCATATAAAAAATAAGCAAGTTATGGAAACAAAAGTGGAAGCGTTGAAGAACGGACCGTTACTGGTCCAGGGAACATTGGAAGTAACGAGGCCCGATGGAAGCAAGGAAATTAAAGAGAAGAGTACCGCCTTTTGCCGATGTGGGGCCTCCGCGGATAAGCCTTATTGCGACGGCACCCACAGGAAGGTTGAATTTAAGGGCTGAAACCGAATGATAAGCACCCCGGCGGCCTCAGGCAATGGGGTACCTGCCATCAAGTTCAGGACATTGGTACTGTTCTCACGAGGGTTCCCTCCCCTGTTTACCCGGGCAGGCCCCCGTACCGGAATAGCGGTGACGGGGCCAATGGAAATTGTCGTAGATTTGAGTCACATCAATTAATACACATCGCAATGAAAAAATTCCTCTGCCTGCTGTTCACCGTAAATTGCCTGCTGGTAAGTGCACAATCATTTGACTTTCAATATGACCACTATTCCTTTATAGTGAAGGACCTGGTAAAGACCGGAGATTTTTACGCTGACATCCTTGGACTTGCCGAAATACCACATCCCGCCAACAGCCCGGGATTCAGATGGTTTAGCATTCACGGCAATTCACAACTGCACCTGATAGGCAAAGACAGCGTGGCCATGGAGCACAGCAAAAGTGTTCATCTGTGCCTGGCCACTCAAAACCTGGATGCTTTAATGGCACATCTCAGGGCAAACAAGGTCCCCTTTTGGGACTGGCCGGGGCAGGAGAATGCAGTTACGGATCGTGCGGACGGCGTCAGGCAGATCTACATCAAGGATCCCGAAAACAATTGGGTTGAGATCAATACCGCTGAGCACTGAATTCCTCCAAAGCATTGGGACAAATTGCATAGAGGGCGGGAAATCCTATTATTCTCCCGATCCGTGTGCTACATTCAAAAACCGTTTAATTACGGGGGCATTTCGTTAACAAATCCATAGGAGTAAGCTACCCCGATATTGATTATTTTTATCCCTTAATTGTTACGTTATGAACAAAGCCATTAAACGCATCTTTCCCCTGGGTTTTCCATGGGAAACACAGGACCCGTTTTTATTTTGTGTCTATCATCGGGATCATTACCCCAGAGGCAATGAAGCTATGGGACCTGCGGTCTCCCTGGAAGGAAGGAACCTTGGAAATGATTTTACCATAAAAGACGGTTGGCGCATGTACCATGGACATACGATCCCAGGCTTCCCTTATCATCCCCACAGGGGATTTGAGACCATCACCATAGTCAATGAGGGATATTGCGACCACTCGGACTCCCTGGGAGCGGCCGGCCGTTTTGGTGAGGGGGATGTGCAATGGATGACTGCCGGACGGGGGGTGCAACATTCCGAAATGTTTCCCCTGCTGAAGACCGCAGAAGAAAATCCCCTTGAATTATTTCAGATCTGGCTCAATCTGCCAAAGGCCCAAAAATTTGTGGACCCCCATTTTAAAATGCTGTGGCATGAAGAAATCCCGGTGGTAAATACATCCGGTATATCCATCAAGATCATCGCCGGCAAATTTCTGAAAGAACATGCCCCGGAACCCGCACCGGATTCATGGGCGGCCAATCCTGAGAATGAGGTGGCCATCTGGAACATCCATATGGATCCCAACGCCAACCTCAAGCTGCCCGCCATTTCGGGTGAGGTGAACAGGTCGTTATACTATTATCACGGGGAGTACCTGGATTTGGAAGACCAGCGGCTACACCCCGACCAGGGTGCGGAACTGGCAGCGGACCAAAATATGGTAGTGCGCAATGGCCCAAAAAAATCGGATTTGCTCTTACTGCAGGGAAAACCCATTGGGGAACCCGTGAGCAAATATGGCCCATTTGTCCTGAATACAGAGGAGTAAATCCAGTAAGCCATGCAGGAATACCGGCTCACCCAATTCGGGGGATGGCCCTGGCCCCATCCGGACAATGTTCATGGGAGGGATAAAGGGCGCTTTGCAAAGTACCCGGACGGTACCCTGGTGGAAAAATAAGATACGGGGATCCTGAGCACACAAGTTACAACCTCGTGATTTTGGCGCCGATCGCCCGGAGCCGGGTGTCGATATTTTCATACCCCCGGTCTATCTGCTCAATATTGTGAATAATAGAGGTTCCCTTGGCAGAAAGGGCGGCAATCAACAGGGCTACCCCTGCCCTTATATCAGGAGATACCATGGTCGTAGCCTTGAGCGTTGAGGTAAAGTCATGGCCTATGACGGTGGCCCTGTGGGGATCGCAGAGTATTATTTTTGCGCCCATATCCAACAATTTATCCACAAAGAATAACCTGCTTTCAAACATTTTTTGGTGAATCAGCACATTGCCCTTGGCTTGAGTACACATCACTAATATTACGCTTAAGAGGTCGGGAGATAGACCCGGCCATGGAGCATCG
>DATGCB010000137.1:0-8944 GCA_035312365.1 Eudoraea sp.
GAACTGAAAGAGGTAATGAATGCAACCCATTTTACGTATAACAAATCCGTCATTATGGCCACCTATATGTTGTGTGGATTTGCAAATTTTGCCTCTATCGGAATACAGATCGGGGGAATAGGATCATTGGCGCCGGGGCAGCGAAAAACATTGTCGGAGTTTGGGATGAAAGCCGTACTTGGTGGAACCCTGGCCTCTCTCCTTTCCGCAACCATTGCCGGTATGATATTGGGGTAAGCCGTTAATAAGTTTTAATAGTTCCCAAATCATTTCAATTCTTCTTTCATTATTTTCGCAACAGTAAGCAGTAGCATACATGAAACAATATCACGATTTACTAAAGCATGTCCTGGAAAACGGTTATGAGAAAAGTGATCGCACAGGAACGGGAACCAGGAGTGTATTTGGCTACCAAATGCGTTTTGATCTATCCCAGGGCTTCCCCATGGTCACCACGAAGAAGCTCCATTTAAAATCGATCATTCATGAGCTTCTATGGTTTTTAAAAGGAGATACCAATGTAAAGTACCTCCAGGAAAACGGCGTGCGGATCTGGAATGAATGGGCCGATGAAAAAGGCGATCTGGGGCCGGTTTACGGGTATCAATGGCGTAACTGGAATGGGGAAGAGATAGATCAGATAGAGGAAGTAATTTGCACCTTAAAGGCCAACCCCGACAGCCGGCGAATGATCGTTTCAGCGTGGAACCCGGGCGTGCTCCCGGACACCTCCATATCATTCGCTGAAAATGTGGCCAGGGGTAAAGCAGCATTGCCGCCCTGTCATGCCTTTTTCCAATTCTATGTGGCTGATGGAAAACTGTCGTGCCAGCTGTATCAGCGAAGCGCCGATGTTTTTCTGGGAGTCCCTTTTAATATTGCCTCCTATGCCCTCTTTACCCTAATGATGGCTCAGGTTTGCGGATATGCTCCGGGGGATTTTATCCACACTTTTGGCGATGTCCATATCTACAATAATCATCTGGAACAAATAGCCTTGCAGTTAAGCAGGACTCCAAGGCCACTCCCAAAAATGGTTTTGAACCCTGAGGTTCGCTGTATCTTTGACTTCACTTTTGACGACTTTGTGCTGCAGGACTATTATCCGCATCCGCATATCAGGGGAGTAGTTGCCGTTTAACGTAATTTTAATATTTTGCGCGACCAAATACAGGTCCCTAATTCCGTATCTTTAAGCTAAATAATGTTGAATGATACTTACCGATACTCTGCTTGAATTTTTTCTCGAAACCCGTAAACATACAGAAGATATTTGTGCCCCTCTGGAAATTGAAGACTACGTGGTGCAACCGGTTGCGGATGTTTCCCCTCCCAAATGGCACCTGGGTCACAGCACCTGGTTCTTTGAGGCGTTGATCCTTGTTCCCTATGCAGAGGGATATCAGGTATTTGACGAGGACTTTTCCTTTATCTTCAACAGCTATTATGAGTCTGTGGGTACCCGGGTTGTACGGGCCGACCGGGGGAACCTCTCCAGACCTTCGGTCCGGAAGGTTTATGAATACAGAACGTATGTTACAGAGGCCATAAAATCTTTGGCCCAAGGAGATCCCGGCAGGGAAATTCTGAATTTGATAGAGACCGGCATCCACCATGAAAAGCAGCACCAGGAATTACTTGTCACCGATATAAAATTTATCCTGGGCAACAACCCGCTGCTGCCGGTATATTCAGCTAATTTTGTGGAACATACCGCGGAAGGCCACCCTCAAGATTGGCTGGCGGTGAACGAAGGGGTCTATGAGATTGGTCATGCAGGCGGGGATTTCTGTTATGACAATGAACTGGGCAGGCATAAAGTGTATCTCCCGGCCTTTGAAATTTCGAATAAATTGGCAACCAATGGAGAATTCATAGAATTTATAGAGGACGGAGGGTATCAAAGATTTCAATTGTGGCATGCGGAAGCCTGGGACTGGGTAAATCAAAACAAGATCATTGCCCCATTGTACTGGCATTCCATTGAAAACGAATGGAAGCAATACACGTTGGGAGGCTTAAAAAAAGTTGACCCTGCTACCCCAGTCAGCCATATTTCCTATTTTGAAGCCTTTGCCTTCGCACAGTGGAAAGGATGTCGCCTGCCCACTGAATTTGAGTGGGAAACCACCCAGCAATTCTACCCCTGGGGTATGCGCTGGGAATGGACGGAAAGTGCCTATCTCCCTTATCCCGGTTATCAAAAAGCAGCAGGGGCGTTGGGCGAGTATAACGGTAAATTCATGGTTGGCCAAAAGGTGCTTAGGGGATGCTCCGTTGCAACTCCCGAAAAGCATAGCAGACCAACATATCGCAATTTCTTCCACCCAAATTTAAGATGGCAATTTTCAGGTTTAAGGTTAGCCAGGTAATTTCGACAAATAGGCATGCAAGAACAGATTTCAACTTCATTTACGACGCAATTTGAGGAAGATGTGTACAAGGGGCTGACCGATTTTCCAAAACACCTGTCCTCCAAATACTTTTATGACGCAGCGGGCGACAAACTATTCCAGGATATTATGAATATGCCAGAATACTATTTAACCGATTGCGAGCATAGTATTCTGGACCGGTATAAGGAAGCCATTTCTGATCAGTTTTCCTCTGGAAACAACGAATTTAACCTAATAGAATTGGGAGCCGGTGACGGAAAAAAAACCAAAATCCTGCTCGGTCATATGGCTGCAAGAAATTTACCCTTTACCTATATTCCCATCGATATTAGTCAAAACGTCCTGGATCAACTTCAAAGATCAATTCACAAAGAATTGCCACAGGTTAACGTAGCGCCGCTGCAGGGCACTTATTTTGAGGCCCTGAAAGAACTAACCACATTGAAGTATACCAGGAAAGTAATTATGTTTTTAGGTTCTAATATTGGAAATCTCCTGCATCATCAGGCAGTTGTTTTCCTGAAAAAAGTCCAGGAGTTCATGCAGTATGACGATCTCCTTTTTATTGGGTTTGACCAAAAAAAACATCCGCAGACCGTACTGAATGCTTATAACGATACGGCTGGAATTACCGAAGCGTTCAATAAAAATGTACTCCTGCGGATGAACCGTGAACTCGGGGCAAATTTTGATCCTTCCACGTTTTTACATTGGGAGGTATACGATCCTGAAACCGGGACGGCCAGGAGTTTCCTGGTATCCAAATCGCCACAATCCGTTTACATTCAATCCCTGGATCTGGTCATCCATTTCAAAGAATGGGAAACAATACAGACAGAAATATCACAGAAATATAACGAGGATGTAATCAGGTGGCTCGCTGAACAATCCGGGCTGAAGATAGAGAACGAGTTCACGGATGCATCGCGATATTATAAAAACGTGGTCTTCAGGAAAATGTTACCCTGAGACCTCATATTTAATCCGTGACCCCATTAACAAAGCAACATGAAAGCCATTTGGAACAATGCCGTACTGGCTGAAAGCGAAGAAACCTTAGTGGTTGAGAACAACCATTATTTTCCTGAAGAGAGTATCAACCGCGAGTATTTTAAACCCAGCGAAACACATACTACCTGTCCCTGGAAAGGGGTGGCATCCTATTATGACCTGGAGGTTGGGGGCGCGGTTAATCCGGATGCGGCCTGGTATTATCCTGAAGTGAGTGAACTGGCCAGGGGGATTAAAGGCAGAATTGCTTTTTGGAAGGGTGTGGAAGTTGTTGATTAGGTACAAAAAAAGCCCGGGTATTTTCACAAATACCCCGGCTTTCATATATTTTTTAGAATACTACAGTTCCAATACAGCGTTCTCCGCTCCGGCGAAGTCATTCCATTGGTAACGATCGGCTTCTGGTTCGTTTACGTAGTTGCCGTCGATGATGTACTTAAATTCATAAGTACTCTCCTTCGGAAGTTCCAAAGTTCCTTTGAATGTTCCGTTCTTAAGTTTTGTAAGTGAACTTATTTTGTTTGCCTTCCAATTGTTGAAATCGCCAACAACCGCCACTTTTTTTGCCTCTTCTGCAGGTACCGTAAATGTAACTTTGCACACAGGCTTACTTTTTAAATATTGCTTCTTTATTGCCATGATTAAATAATTTAAAATTTGAAGGTGCAAAACAAAAACAAAAACGCCTAATAAACAACAAGTTAACTAAGATTTATGATTTTACTAAAAAAAAGTTTACTATAAAACGATTGTCTCAAAAAAAAGCAGACATTTTTAAGGTAAGAAAAACCTACCTCTTAAATTTTAACAGTTCAGTGATATGATCAATCTCCCATTCTGTGTTGTAAAAATGAAAACTAAGTCGAATCCCATCTCCCCGTCGGGTGCAGACCACATTATTATTCACCAGAAGTTCAAATGTCTGGTCATTACCCTTAATATTAAAAATAGTGCTGTGTTGTTTTCTTTTTACCACAACATCACTCAATAAACCCAGGTCTGTAAACCCCTTCTTTGCTTTTTCAGCTAACTTTTGATTATAGGCTTCAATAGCTCCAATTCCAATCTGCTGAAGTAACTGAATCGCTAATTTGAGGCTGCCAAAATTAAAGGTATCCAAATGTCCCGGCTCAAAATGTTTGGAGAACCTGAAGTTCTTACCGGCCGTCAGGTCGATGCCCGCAGCATTGAATCCCGTTGTTTTTACTTTGAATTTTTCGGCAACCCCGGGACTGAACAACATACATCCGTTCCCAAAGCCTGCCAGCAACCATTTGTACCCACTGGTTCCCAGGACGTCTATTCCCGATTCCTCAAAATCGATATCGAATGCGCCGCAGTACTGCGTACCATCCGCGATAATGATAAGTTCGGGAAAGGCTGCTTTAAGTTCTTTGAGAAAATTCATGTCAATGGTAAATCCGTCCAGCCATTGAACCAGACTTAGAGCAAGTACCCCGATGCCTTCCTCTTTTACCTTGTTCATTATATGTTCCTCCAGATGCTCCCCAATCGGGACGTATGAAATAGAGAAACCTCTGCTCTCAAACGGCCAGTTTACAGAGGGGTAATCGCTTTGCAATAACAGGACTTTGGTGTTCCTATCCAGGCCTTCCAAAAGGATATTCAACCCAAGGGACCAATTCTGGATCAGTGCAACACGCGATTTGGTACCGCCAAAGAAATCACTCACTACGTGTTTGGTTTCCGAAATGATCCCGTAACTCTCCATTTTCATAGTGCTCCCGCCAATCAGAAAATCGAGATCGTGTTCCTGTCTCCATTCCTGCAACGGTTGGCTAAGGGGGCCACAGGAAGCTGTATTGGCATAAATGGATTGGGTAAGGACCGGAAACAGGGCTCTGTGTTCTTGCATATAGAATTCTTTTATCTTTGCTTTTAAAGATACCAATTCACATGTTTTCCAAAAATAAAAATGAATCCAGGATCCATCCGGAACAACATGAACAACTGGAGTATGCCCAAAGACGTATCAGGCAGAAAAAACGCCTGTTTGTTCATTTTGTCATCTTCCTTACAGGAAGTCTGTTTATTATCCTTGCTAATACGGTCCTGAAATACGGAGCAGAATACGACTGGTATATTGGGGCCATTACCTTCTGGGCATTTTTATTTGTACTGCACTTTATAAATGTTTTTATAACTCAGCAATTTATGGGACAACATTGGGAGCGGCGGCAGCGGGAAAAACTGGTAAAAAAACAGAAGGAAAAGATTGCCGCCATTCAAAAGGAAATAGAAACAGATTTTCCATTGTCGAACATTAATAAAAAAAAAGATTAGTGGGCACCCTTTCAATGATCGCAGCCATAGGGGAGGACAACGCATTGGGTTGGGACAATGACCTGCTTTGGCACCTGCCGGATGATTTTAAGCGATTTAAACGGATTACTTCGGGGCACAAGATCATTATGGGGAGAAAAACTTTTGAAAGTTTTCCCAACGTCCTGCCCAACAGGACGCATATTATTATTACAAGAGACAGGAATTACGATCCCGTATATGTGAATTGTATCGTGGTCCATTCTTTGGAAGATGCTCTTTCCATCGTAGCCAACGACACGCTTTGCTTTGTTATTGGGGGTGGGGAAATTTATTCCCTGGCGATGGAATATGCCACCGAACTGGAAATTACACGTGTCCATGGTACATTTAAAGCGGATTCCTATTTCCCGGTGATCGATAAGGAAGCTTGGGAATTGGTCAATGAGGAATACCATCCAAAAGATAAAAAGCACGCCTATGCTTTTACGTACCGGACCTATAAGAGAAAAGGATGCTGAGCGAACGTCAGCAGCAGGGATCCTCCTTCCGGCCGGTCAATGTCATCATAAATGAAAAAAGCATTTAAAAGTCGAGAAAATCCACGTTCTTATGAGCCTTTACCTCTTTTAAAAATAACCCGAGGATGTCCACCTCTGCATTGGTATAAAACCGATGTTCGCTTTTGTGCCCGGCGAGGTTTAATGTATCCGATTTTGTCAAAACGTTAAAAGTTTGTTTAGCAACGGCCTCCCCGCAATCTATGATCTTTATACCTTCAGGCAACAGGTTTTGTAACAAAGGCACCAAATAAGCATAGTGGGTGCACCCAAGCACAAGGTGATCAATGCCGGCAGCCAACATCGGGGCTAAATAACCTCGAAGTAATTTTTTGGTTTTCTCCGATTCAACCTGCCCGGATTCAATCAGGGAGACCAATCCTGTTCCTTCCTGCTCTATAATTTTAATACTGCTGGCGTGGTTTTGGGCGGTTATGTGAAATAGGTGGCTGCTTAGGGTACCCTGAGTGGCCAGTACACCGACGGTTTTAGTCCTGGATTTCAGGGCTGCCGGTTTAATGGCAGGTTCTATACCAATAAACGGGACATCGTACTTTGCCCGGAGATATGATATTGCATTGGTCGTTGCCGTGTTACACGCCACAACGATAATTTTACAGCCTTTCTGGAGTAAGAATTCCGTATTTTTAACGGACAAGTTCCGGACCGCATCCTTCGTTTTTTCGCCGTATGGGGCATTTCTGCTATCCGCTAAATAGATGGTATCTTCATTTGGAAGGAGTTTGTTTATCTCTTTCCAGATTGAAATACCCCCAACCCCGGAATCAAAAACACCAATTGGATGGTTATTCATACGGTCATCTTACAGATTAAACGTCGTTGGTAAAACTAAAAAAAACCGTCAACCAATGGGCCGACGGTTCAAATTATCTTAACATCAGGGTATTAAAATCCCAATTCCTGTTTTACTTCAACCAACAGATCCTTGCCTTTTGCAACAATAAGTCCGCCACCCTGTGTAGCATCAATGACATAGTCATACCCTTGCGCCGCTGCTACCTTCTCTATTGCAGCCAATGCTTTTTTGGATATGGGCTCAAATAATTCTGCCTGCTTCTTGGCGAGTTCCTGCTGTGCAGCCTGCTGGGCCTCTCCTATATTTTTTTCAAACCCCTGCAGTTCCTGGGCTCTTTTTTGATTTTCCTCTTCAGATTTGGCAGTTGCTTCACTGGAGTACAGGGTGTATTTGTTCTTGAGTTCTGTCATGGAACTCTCAATATCGGCCCTATACGTTTCCTGAAGCTTTTTTAATTCTGCCTGGGCAGCCTTCATCTCCGGCATTTCGGCTAGTAGCTCTGTTACGTTAATATGTGCAACCTTACTTTGTGCATTTACAAAACCTGTAGCCGCGATACATAAAACGATGGCAATTGCTACTTTTTTAAATTGTGTCATGATTTCTGAATTTACTATTTGAGTGTTATTTTATGAATTGTAATTAGTTAATAGTATCATTTTTCTGTTCCGTCAAATTACTTCGCTCTTCTTCCTTAGCCTTTTTCTTGGCTTCCCTTTCTTCCAATAATTTCTGTCTTCTCGCTTCGTACGCTTTTTTGCGCTCTTCCCGTATCTTCAATTGTTCAGCCCTTCGTTCCTCGGCTGTTTTAATTCGTGTTTCCTCTGCCTGTTTGGCCCTTTCCTGGCGTTCCAAAAGAGCTTCGCTTATTTCCTCTTCTGCTTCTTCATCTTCAAATTCTTCCAGTCTGCTTTTTTCTTTCTCTTTTTTATTGGATTTGCTCACCTTCCTGGTCCTTGCAATACCCCTGAGGACCAGCTCGCTGATATCGTGTCTTTTTTCGGAGTACAACATTACGACATCCGCAGATTTATCAAAAATAAAATCATACTTTTTATTGGCTCCTATCTGCTGTACTTCATTAAAAACCTGGTCCTGGATGGGTTGTATCAACAGTTTTTTCTGCAATACCAAATCGCCCTGCGGACCAAACCTGTCTTGTTGATAGTCGAGCATTTCTTTTTCCAGAAGCTGTATTTCCTCTTCTCTTTCAGCGATCAATTCAGTAGTCAGGAGCACCTTTTCTGCCATGAGGTCTTTCTTCATTTGTTCTACGGTACTGAGCTTCTGCTCTATTTCCACCTTCCATTTCTGTACCTTGTTCTCCAATTGCTCGCTGGCATCCCGGTACTCCTCTACATTTTCAAGGATATACTCCATGTCCACGTACCCGATCCGAACACCCCGCTGCGAGTATGCAAATGCTGAAAGAAATATACTGGCCAATACTACAAGAACTTTTGTCTTCATTTTAAATTCGTTTTTAACATAGAAAATATCGTGCCAAAATTACTAAAACTTTTAAAATGAGTGGATTACCTTAACAGTTACTTCCGGAAATTTAACTTTGATCAGAACTGTTGCCCAATGATGAAGTGCGTTTGCCATCCACTGGGACCATTCCCCGCAGACCGGGGTCTGAGATCCTCGTCGAATCCATACCCAAAGTCAATTCCCAAAAGACCAAATGCTGGCATAAAAATGCGCAGTCCCACTCCGGCCGATCGTTTTATTTGAAACGGATTAAACTCCTGAAAATTGTTGAAAGAATTCCCAGCTTCGGTAAATATGAGTCCATAAATAGATGCGGATGGCTTAAGGGTGAGGGGGTACCGAAGTTCCAGGGAATATTTATTATAAACAATACCGCCTTCCTG
>DATGCB010000138.1:0-4249 GCA_035312365.1 Eudoraea sp.
CTGGACCGCTATATGGTTGCGCATTCAGATGTGATATCTTTTCATGCCTATGACGATGATATGGAGCAGGTAAAGAAAAAGATCCGGGAACTTCAGAAATACAGAAGGCCGCTACTGTGCACAGAATATATGGCGAGGACCAATAACAACACCTTTTTCAATATAATGCCCATATTAAAGGAACAAAAGATCGCTGCGATCAACTGGGGGTTTGTCTCCGGAAAGAGCAATACCATCTACCCATGGGAAAGCTGGAATTCAAGCTTTGATGCGGAACCGGAAATGTGGTTTCACGATATCCTGAGGGCAGACGGCACACCGTTCTCTGAAGAAGAGGTTACTTTTATCAGGGAAATGACGGGGAGAAGCATACCACAGGATAGCGAATGATCTGCAACCTGTTTCCATATTCGCAATAATCGGTCTCTATGAAAGGAATTTCCATATCAAAATCAGAACATTTCCTCAAAGGCATCAATTTTAAGGGGCAAACCTAAGATCAGACAGATTAAATTTCTACTTTTACACCTAAATTTTTTTAAACATGATTGATGTGGGAAGGAAGTATGTCTTCGATTTTGATAGCACACTGACCCGGGTTGAAGCCCTGGATGTGCTGGCGGAAATGACATTGCACGGCAAATCCAATAAGGAGGAGGTTATCAATGAGATTCAGCATATTACCAATCTGGGAATTGACGGAGATATTTCCTTTACCGAATCCCTTGAAAGAAGGATCAAACTATTAAAAGCCCATAGGGATGATCTCGAGGGACTCGTTCGTGAACTACAACAAAAAATATCGAAATCCATCGCTTCGAACAAGGAATTTTTTGAACAGTTCTCTGATGATATTTATGTTATTTCCTGTGGCTTTAAGGAATTTATAGATCCGATCGTCAAAGAATACAACATTCCCTCGGAACGGGTATTCGCAAACACTTTTGAATTTGACGGAGATGGAAACATCATCGGTTTTGATGAAAAAAACCCGCTTGCATCTCATAACGGGAAAATTGAGTGTTTAAAGCGGCTCAACCTCGATGGGGAAGTACAGGTCATTGGGGATGGCTATAGCGATTACGTAATGCGTGAGGCCGGTATCGCCGATAAATTCTTTGCATATACCGAGAACGTACACCGGGACAAGGCAGCAGATAACGCAGATCACGTTACCCCTAATATGGACGAATTCCTCTTTGTAAATGACCTTCCCAGAAATATTTCCTACCCCAAGAACAGGATCAAAATCCTGTTGCTGGAAAATGTACATCCCGCCGCTTTTGACAACCTTTCCGAAGACGGATTTTCTGTGGAGCTGGTTGAGAAAAGTTTATCGGAGGAGGAGTTGACAGAAAAGATCAAAGGAGTTCATGTACTGGGCATCCGGTCAAAGACTCAGGTGACACCGCGAGTCCTGCAAGCGGCGAACAAGTTGCTCGTCGTGGGGGCATTTTGTATTGGGACCACCCAGATCGATCTGGGGGAATGCCGGAAAAAAGGGGTGGTTGTTTTTAACGCTCCGTACAGCAATACCAGGTCGGTTGTGGAGCTTGCTATCGGGCAGATCATTATGCTGATGCGAAATGTATTTCCGAGGAGTACTGAAATTCATAGGGGACAATGGAACAAAACCGCAATAAACTCAAGGGAGATCAGGGGGAAGAACCTTGGTATTGTAGGCTACGGCAACATCGGCAAGCAACTGTCTGTATTGGCAGAAGCCATGGGAATGCGTGTTTACTACTATGACATAGATGATAAACTGGCACTGGGAAATGCAGTACAGTGTAAAACCCTTGAAGACTTATTGAGTGTTTCCGATGTGGTTTCCCTGCATATAGACGACAATAAGGCGAATAAGGATTTTATCGGCGAACGCGAAATAGGTCAAATGCGGGATGGTGCCATGCTCCTGAATTTATCCAGGGGGTTTGTGGTTGATATCCCGGCCCTGGTAACCGCATTGCGCAATGGAAAACTGGCAGGCGCCGCTGTGGACGTATATCCGGAGGAACCCGGCAGTAATGGTCCATTTCATACGGAACTTCAGGGGCTGAATAATGTAATTTTAACACCGCACGTAGGCGGTAGCACCGAAGAGGCACAACGCAATATAGCCGATTTTGTGCCCCATAAGATCATGGACTATATCAATTCAGGAAGTACGGTGGATGCCGTAAATTTCCCGAATGTGCGCCTTCCAAAGCAGAACAATGCCCACCGGTTTTTACATATTCACAAAAACGTTCCCGGTATCATGGCGCATATTAATGAGGTTTTGGCATCTTTTGATATGAATATCACCGGGCAGTACCTGTCAACCTCCAGTGACGTTGGTTATGTGATCACAGATTTGGACAAGGACTACAATAAGGAAGTGATCAGGGCCCTTAAAAAGGTGGAACATACGATCAAGTTCAGGGTACTTTACTAATCACCGCGCCCCGCGCCCGACTGAGACTGAGGTTGAGCGTTCATTTAACAATGCGGCCAGCCTTCATAAAGACCGGAAACAATGCATTTAGGTGGGTCTCATTGTTCCAGTAGCTTCTGAGTTGATGAATGATTTCAGGCACGGGATTCACTTTTTCCGCCTCTATATAGCGCCCTACGGCAGACCATGAATTCAGGTAGCCTTCGAGGTCATCGAGGCGCATTGACTTTTTAATGGTGAATTCCCCGGATATTTCAACCGCTGGAAAATTAAATCCGATGCCTTCATATTTTTGATCTATATGCCCGCGGTTTTCATCCCAGTACGGCCCGGTCACTTCCCTGTAAAAACGATCAATGTGGGCATCGAAAGGCGCTCCAAATCGCAATAGCCCGTAACCCCAGACGGCAAGGATCCCCTTATTTTTACCGACCCTCCGTACTTCCTTATAAAAATGGTCAAGGTCGAACCAGTGGATCGCCTGGCCTGCGGTAATCAGGTCAAATTGATCATCTTTGAAATTAGTTTGCTCCGCCCTTTCCACCAGATAGGTAATATTATCAGATTTTTCAGCTTCCCGGATCTGTTGTTCGCTGATATCGGTAGCATAAACCTGCTTAAAGTGCTGTGCCAGTTCATTGGCCACCTGTCCGTTTCCTGTTCCACAATCCCAACAGCAATTCCTGCCTTCCGTGACCCTCAGGATTTCACGGTAAAGCGCTGCCGGATACTTGGGCCTGAAGTCCTTGTACTTGCCCGCTTGCTGTGAAAACCTATCCAGTGCCTTTTTCATGGGAATGGTTACGGTTATTGATGATGATAAGGTTCATTTTTGAGAATCGTACATGCCCTGTACAGTTGCTCCACAAAAAATAGGCGGACCATTTGATGTGAGAATGTCATTTTGGACAAACTTATCATTCCCTGTGCTTTCTGTTGAACTGCCTTACTGAATCCATAGGGTCCTCCAATCACAAATACGAGTTGTTTAAGGCCGGAATTCATTTGCTTTTGCAGGTAGGCCGAAAAATCCAGGGATGAATATTGTTTACCACGTTCATCCAACAGCACCAGCACATCTGAAGATCTGATCTTTTTTAGTATGAGCCCGCCTTCTTTTTCTTTCTGTTGCGCCTCTGTAAAACTCTTTGTGTTTTTGATATCAGGGATGATCTCCACGCTAAATGGGATGTAGTACCCTAACCTGTTGCTATAATCCGCGATCAAAGTCTGAAGCTCCGGGCTATCCGTTTTGCCAATCGCAAGTAATTTTATGGTCATAGGGCAAATGTACTTTGCCAGGTCCCAATTTCCAAGCGCCAAATTTTTAACGGCGGGGTTAGTTCCCCATTGCATGGTAAGATCCATCCTGGAACAGCAATAAACAAGGCTTCCCGATGTTATCCGCAACTCACCGGCTTATGATTGACTTCCCTAAACATAACATCCCGGGAACGCCCCTGATTTCAGCAAACATTTTAGTATTTTAGCACACCACAACAATCACCTATGATTTCGGAGGAAGCGTTTAACACAGAAGTAGCGAATATCATTAAAAATGCTGTCCGGGAAGATGTCGGGGACGGCGACCATAGTTCCCTGGCCTGCATTCCGCCGGAAGCTTTGGGAAAGGCAAAACTATTGGTAAAAGATCTGGGGATTATTGCAGGCATTGATTTTGCCAGGCAGGCATTCCATTATATTGATCCCGATCTGACGCTGGAAATACTGATCGATGACGGGCAGCTGGTAAAGTACGGGGATATCGTTTTTTATGTTTCCGGCAGATCACAAAGCATCCTAAAGGCCGAG